>QOAV01000095.1 GCA_003972845.1 Gammaproteobacteria bacterium | reverse complement strand
TTACCCGTCTGGCCAGTGTGGTGGTGATGCCGGCGCAGTCGGAAGCAACACTGCACCAGCTGGAATACCTGCCCCTGTCCGGCGAGCGCGTGCTGGTGATACTGGTGACCGAGAACGGCCGCGTACAAAACCGTGTGATCCACACCGACAAGGAATATGGCGCGGCGGAACTGGTCGAGGCGGCGAATTATTTCAACGAACGTTTCAGTCATCTGCCGCTGAGCGAGGTGAAGCGCGAGATCATGCGCGAGATCGTCAGCGACCGCGAGGAAATGAACCGCCTGCTGGATGTAACCCTGAATATGGCGAAGGCTTTGTTCGAGGAAGAAGCCGATGAGGACAAGGTAAAAATATCCGGCGAATCCCATCTGTTCGACACGCCGGGCCTGAACAGCGTTGAGCAGCTGCGGGACGTGATGGACATGCTGAAGCAGAAACAGGATTTGCTCACCTTGCTGGACAAAAGCATGAAAGCGGATGGTATCCAGATATTTTTTGGTGAAGAGTCCGGCTATGAAATGCTTGGCGGTTACAGCATGGTGGCGCGGCCCTATCATGCCGAAGGACGGGTGATTGGCACTCTGGGCGTGATCGGACCGGCGCGCATCGCCTATCGCGAAGTGATTCCGGTGGTGGATGTGACTGCCAAGCTGCTGGGCCAGGCGCTGGACCGGCATCTCTTGTAAAAACACCGGCGCATCCCCATAAAATCCGGCAAATATGGTAATGAGGTTTTGTCCCAATGAACGACAAAGACAAAAACGGCCATCAGGAGCAAGAACAGGCTCTGGATGACGCCGTGGAGGAAATGAACTCCGAACAAGATGATTCCGCTGAAGTCGATGTGGAAAAGCTGCAGGCGGAGTTGGCCGAGGCCAAAGAAAAGTTTGTCCGTGCTCACGCTGAAATGGAAAACGTGCGCCGCCGCGCGGATAACGAAGTATCCAAGGCGCGCAAGTTCGCCATCGAGAAATTTGCCGCCGAGCTGCTGCCGGTGAAAGACAGCCTGGAGCTGGCCAGCTCCGTGGAAATCGCCGATGACAATGCCGAGGCGCTGGAAAAAATGCGTGAGGGTCTGGAACTGACGCTGAAAATGCTGGAAAAGGCGTTCGAAAAATTCA
Source organism: Gammaproteobacteria bacterium (assembly GCA_003972845.1). Taxonomy (GTDB): domain Bacteria; phylum Pseudomonadota; class Gammaproteobacteria; order QOAV01; family QOAV01; genus QOAV01. The sequence continues at coordinate 4,691 of QOAV01000095.1, read as the reverse complement.
ACGTGGAAGAACTGAACCCGGCGGCGGGTGAACAGCTGGACCCGGAGGCTCATCAGGCCATGGGTACGATGGAGTCTGACGAGCACGAGCACAACCAGGTGGTGAATGTGGTGCAGAAAGGTTACCGGCTTAACGACCGGCTGCTGCGGCCGGCCATGGTCATGGTGGCCAGAAAATCCGGCTAAGCGGTTGAAACAGTAGTTGACGCCCTTATTTAATCGGGCAGCAAGAATAAATTTTTAGGAGATCAATGATGGGAAAAGTTATCGGAATCGACCTGGGCACCACCAACTCCTGCGTAGCAGTGATGGAAAACGGCAAGCCCAAGGTTCTGGAAAATGCGGAAGGCAAGCGCACGACGCCTTCGGTGGTTGCGTATGTGGACGGTGGTGAAGTACTGGTCGGAGACCCGGCCAAACGGCAGGCGGTGACCAATCCGGAAAACACGATTTATGCGGTGAAACGACTGATTGGCCGCAAGTTTGACGAAGATGTGGTGAAGCGCGATATCGAGCTGATGCCATACAAGATCGTCAAGGCGCCCAATGGCGATGCCTGGGTGGAAGTCAACGGCAAGCAAATGGCGCCGCCGGAGATTTCGGCGCGCATCCTGATGAAAATGAAAAAGGATGCGGAAGCCTATCTGGGCGAGGATGTGGCGGAAGCGGTGATTACCGTGCCGGCCTATTTCAACGATTCACAGCGCCAGGCGACCAAGGACGCGGGCAAGATCGCCGGTCTGGATGTGAAACGCATCATCAATGAGCCGACGGCTGCTGCATTGGCCTACGGCATGGACAAGAAAGGCTGTGACAGCACCATTGTGGTCTATGACCTGGGCGGCGGCACCTTCGACGTGTCGGTGATCGAAATTGCCGATGTCGACGGCGAGCAGCAGTTCGAAGTGTTGTCCACCAACGGAGATACTTTCCTCGGTGGCGAAGACTTTGACAACCGCCTGATGGAATACCTGGCGGAAGAGTTCAAGAAAGACTCGGGTGTGGATCTGCACAGCGACCCGCTGGCGTTGCAACGTCTGAAGGAAGCAGCGGAAAAAGCCAAAATCGAACTGTCCTCCACCCAGCAGACCGATGTCAATCTGCCCTATATCACGGCGGATGCATCTGGTCCGAAACACCTGAATATCAAGGTCACCCGGGCCAAGCTGGAATCGCTGGTGGAAGACCTGATTGCGCGCTCTGTCGAGCCCTGTAAGACAGCGCTGAAAGATGCCGGTATTTCCGCTTCGGAGATCAACGACGTCATTCTGGTGGGCGGTCAGACCCGCATGCCGAAAGTGCAGGAAGTGGTGGCTGAAGTATTTGGCAAGGAACCGCGCAAGGACGTGAATCCGGATGAAGCGGTAGCGCTGGGCGCAGCCATTCAGGGCGGTGTGCTGGCCGGTGACGTGAAAGACGTATTGCTGCTGGACGTGACGCCGTTGTCCCTGGGTATCGAAACCATGGGCGGCGTAATGACCAAGCTGATCGAGAAGAACACCACGATTCCGACCAAGGCATCGCAGACCTTCTCCACCGCGGAAGACAACCAGTCTGCAGTCACCGTGCATGTATTGCAGGGCGAGCGCGAAATGGCGGCGGGTAACAAGTCACTGGGCCGTTTCGATCTGACCGACATTCCACCGGCTCCGCGTGGCGTACCGCAGGTGGAAGTGACGTTCGATATCGACGCCAATGGCATCTTGCATGTCACGGCGAAAGACAAGGCTACCGGCAAGGAAAACAAGATCGTGATCAAGGCCGGCTCCGGTTTGACCGAAGATGAGGTCGAGCGCATGGTGCAGGACGCTGCGGCTCACGCCGAAGAAGATCACAAGGCGCGTGAACTGGCCGATGCCCGTAACCAGGGCGATGCGCTGGTGCATTCGGTGAAGAAGTCTGTTGCCGAAATGGGTGACAAGCTCGATGCCGGCGAGAAGGAGAAGATCGAGTCGGCTATCGCCGAGCTGGAAGAGACATTGAAAGGCGACGACAAGGACGCGATCACGGCGAAGACCGAGGCGTTGACCCAGGCCAGCAATTCCATGGCCGAGAAGATGTATGCCGATGCCGGCGCTGCTGCGGGTGATGCCGGAGCCAACGCTGCCGGTGGCGGCGAATCCGCTGGCGGCGGAGACGACGATGTGGTCGATGCCGAGTTTGAAGAAGTCGATGACGACAAAAAATAACAGGTAGAAAAACCGGAGGGGAGGTGCGCGTAAGTGCGCCTCCCTTTTTTGTATTTACGTAAAGAATAAAGTCGAATCATGTCAAAAAGGGATTATTACGAAGTTCTTGAGGTGAGCCGCACGGTAACGGCGGTGGAACTGAAGAAGGCCTATCGTCGCAAGGCGATGAAATACCATCCTGACCGCAATCCCGGCGATGCCGAGGCCGAAGCGCGGTTCAAGGAATGCAAGGAAGCCTACGAAGTGCTCAGTGATCCGCAGAAGAAGGCTGCCTATGATCAGTTCGGCCACGCTGGCGTCGATCCTTCCATGGGTGGCGCGGGAGCCGGCGGCGCAGCAGGTGGTTTTGGCGATATATTTGGCGATATCTTCGGTGACATTTTCGGCGGTGGCGCTCAGGGCCGGCGGGCCAGCCGAGGCGCTGACCTGCAATACAATCTTGAAATAACGCTGGAAGATGCGGTGCGCGGTACGGAAGTGGAAATCCGCGTGCCCAGCATGCAGAACTGCGACGCCTGTCACGGCAGCGGCGCCCAGCCCGGCACGTCGCCAGTGACTTGCGCCACCTGTAACGGTCACGGCCAGGTGCGCATGCAGCAGGGCTTCTTTTCTGTACAGCAGACCTGTCCGCAATGCCGCGGCCGTGGTCAGATCATCGAAACACCCTGCAAGCAATGCCACGGACAGGGCCGGGTGCAGAAGCACAAGACCCTGTCGGTGAAGATCCCGGCTGGCATCGACCATGGTGACCGCATTCGTCTGCATGGCGAGGGTGAGGCGGGCCCCCAGGGTGCGCCAGCCGGCGACCTGTATGTGCAGGCTCATATCCTGCCGCACGACATTTTTCAGCGAGAGGGCGACGATCTGTTCTGCGAAGTGCCGGTGAGCTACGCCACCGTCGCTCTGGGCGGCGAACTGAAAGTACCGACTCTGGGCGGCCATGCCAGTCTCAAGATTCCATCGGAAACCCAGACCGGCAAGACTTTTCGCCTGCGCGGCAAGGGTGTGACCAATGTACGCCACGGCCAGACCGGCGATCTATACTGTAAAATCACTGTTGAAACGCCGGTGAATCTGACCAAAGAGCAAAAAGATCTGCTGAAAAAACTGGATCAGTCCCTGCAGGACAATGGTGCCCGGCACAGTCCGAAGGAATCCTCGTTCACCGACCGGATCAAGTCATTTTTCGAGGAACTGGTGGGGTGACAACGAGCTTTGGGCTCCCGCGCCCGCCGCTCTCGGCCGTCTTCCAAAAACACACGAACCCCGTATAATCCGCCGTTTTTTGAAACTGCGGAGACTGCTGTGGAAATCGTTTGCCTGGATATGGAAGGCGTACTGGTGCCGGAGATCTGGATCGAGTTCGCCGAGCGCACCGGCATTGCGGAATTGCGCGCCACCACGCGCGATATTCCCGATTACGATGTACTGATGAAACAGCGCCTGCGCATCCTCGATGAGCATGATCTGGACCTGCCGGCGATTCAGGCAGTGATCGCCGAAATGGGGCCGATGGATGGCGCCAAAGAGCTGCTGGACGGGCTGCGCGCCGATTACCAGCTGGTCATCTTGTCTGATACTTTCGCTGAGTTCGCCAAACCCCTGATGCAACAGCTGGGTTGGCCAACCCTGTTCTGTCATGAACTGGAAACCGATGACTCGGGTCATATTACGAATTACAAACTGCGCATGCCCAATCACAAGCAGGCAGCGGTCAAGGCATTCAGATCGCTGAATTTCCGCACCGTGGCGGCGGGCGATTCCTATAACGACACCACCATGCTGGGAGAAGCGGACAAGGGCATCTTTTTCCGGCCGCCGCAGAATATCGTGGCCGAGTTTCCGCAGTTTCCCGTCACCGCCAACTATAAAGAATTGCGCAGGGAAATAGACAGGGCCTTCCACGACAGTTCCGATGGATGAAAAGGAATACCGGGTCGCGTACAGGGATCTGAATGCGCGTCCCTGCGTATTCGAAAAGGCCATGTTGTCTCGCTGTGTGGCTTGTTCGCAGGCACACAAGGTCAATATCGCCGTGCGTGAAGCCATGGGCTGCGGTACGGAAGCGGCGCAGGCCGATTGCCTGCTGTTCAAGAACCTGCTCAAGCAGAATGCGCGTTTTGTATTGCAACTGAATGATCTGAACCAGCCTTTGCCCCATGCCAAGGATTTGCGAATGCAGTGTGGTGGGCTGACGGGGCTGAAAGAGCTGATGCAGCACCCGTCCAGGGACCCCTCGATACCTGATAATGATGTTCGTGCCTGGATAGTCGCCGGGAAAAACTGGTTTGGCGGCTTGAATGATCTGCCGTATCAGCAGATTGCACAGGTTATTGCCCGCTTCAAGGGGCGTCAGCGCAAGCGGGAGTAGCGCAGGTTGTTCCAGCGCCGTTTACCCGGCCATAAATAAAACTAGCGCCGCGGTGCGCTGAATCTGCATTGGGCTTCTGGTAGACTCCGGGCGCGAAAAACTATCCGAATATCTCAGGAGAACACAACATGC
>QOAV01000188.1 GCA_003972845.1 Gammaproteobacteria bacterium | reverse complement strand
GCCTATTTCCACACCGAGATCACCGCGCGCGATCATAATGACATCCGCCGCCGATATGATGTTGGGCAGGTCATCCAGCGCTTCCTGGCGCTCGATTTTTGCCACAATACCGGCGTCGCCGCCCGCTTCCTGCATCAGGTTCCTGGCTTCATGTATATCATCTGCCGTACGCACAAAGGAAACCGCCAGATAATCGGCATCAATCTCCGCTGCCGCCTTGATGTCCGCCCGGTCTTTCTCGGTCAACGCGCCGGCCGACAGACCGCCGCCCATGCGGTTTATGCCCTTGGAATCGGAAAGTACGCCGCCGATTTTCACCTTGGTGACGATGATGCCCTTTTCCGGATCGGATTCTTCCACCCATAGCGAAATGCGGCCGTCATCCAACAACAGACAATCACCGCGGCTGACATCTGAGGGTAGATCCTTGTAGGTCACACTGACCCGCTCACGGGTTCCGGCGCGCTCGTTCATACGCGTATCCAGAATGAAGGTATCGCCCTCCTTCAACTCCACCGAACCGTCGGCAAACCGGCCTATGCGAATTTTGGGGCCCTGCAGGTCGGCCAGAACGCCTACCTGATGACCATAGGCGCGTGCGCGGTTGCGAATCCATTCGGCGCGACGTTTGTGATCCTGGTGTTCGCCATGGGAAAAATTGATGCGCGCCACATCAACTCCCGCCTCGATAATCTCATCAAGCACCTTGTCGCTGTCCGTTGCCGGTCCCAGCGTGGCGAGTATTTTGGTTCGTCTAAACATAAATCAGGGTCAGTGTTACCCCTTGGCCCGTTCTTCCAGCATGGCTACCGCCGGCAGTTTTTTACCTTCGAGGAATTCCAGGAATGCGCCACCGCCGGTGGATATGTAGGAAATCTTGTCGGCAATGCCGTACTTGTCCACCGCGGCCAGCGTATCACCGCCACCCGCAATAGAAAAGGCGTCGGATTCGGCGATGGCCATACCCAGCGCCTTCGTACCCTGGCCGAACTGATCGAATTCGAACACGCCAACCGGCCCGTTCCAGACGATAGTGCCGGCTTTTTTGAGTACTTCGGCGTAGGCTTCCGACGTATCCGGTCCGATATCGAAAATCATATCATCATCTGTGACTTCCTCTACGGTTTTGGTTTCCGCCACGGCGGTTTCGGAAAATTCCTTACCGGTAACCACATCGGTGGGAACCGGTATATCGCCGCCTTTTTCCTGAGCCGCAGTACGCAGACGCTTTGCCTCTTCCACCAGGTCTTCTTCGTAGAGCGATTTGCCCACGTTATGACCTTCGGCTGCGATAAAGGTGTTGGCGATGCCGCCACCCACGATGAGCTGATCCACCACTTTGGAGAGGGAGTCCAGCACGGTCAGCTTGGTGGACACCTTGGAGCCGCCAACGATGGCGACCATGGGCCGATCGGGGTTATTCAGCGCCTTGCCCAGCGCTTCCAGCTCGCCGGCCAGCAACGGCCCGGCGCAAGCCACGGGCGCAAACATGCCGACCCCGTAGGTTGAAGCCTGGGCACGGTGCGCCGTACCGAACGCATCCATCACGAAAATGTCGCAAAGGGCGGCCATTTTCTTGGACAGCGTTTCATCATTGGCTTTTTCGCCCTTGTTGAAGCGCACATTTTCACACAGTGCAACCTGACCGTTTTCCAGGTCAATGCCATTCAGCCAGTCCTGCTTCAGTTCCACTTCAACGCCCAGCAGATCGGACAGCTTGTCGGCCACCGGCTTCAGGGAAAACTGCGGATCGTATTCGCCCTCCGTGGGACGGCCAAGGTGCGACATGAGCATAACCTTGGCGCCGGCGTCCATGGCGAACTTGATGGTGGGAAGACTCGCGCGGATACGCTTGTCAGAAGTAACCTTGCCGTCCTTGATCGGCACATTCAGGTCTTCGCGAATAAGTACGCGATTACCAGCCAGATCCAGGTCGGTCATTTTGATCACTGACATGATCTACTCCTTAGTGTTCTGCAAGATTGGATATTATTGAAAACTGTTAGCCAGGCCCGTCAAGAAGGAACTTGATCTGCGCTGACCAGCGCCTCTCGCAGCCAGAAGAAAACAGGGCGACCCAGCGTCGCCCTGGTTCCGGTTTTTAGTTGTTGGCCACGTGCTCGACAAAACGCATCATGTTACAGGTGTAACCGTACTCGTTGTCGTACCAGGAAACCAGTTTGACAAAAGTGCTGTCCAGCGCGATTCCGGCATTGGCGTCAAAAATGGAAGAAGCGCTATAACCACGGAAGTCGGTGGAAACCACAGCATCTTCGGTGTACGCCAACGTGCCTTTCATTTCGCCTTCGGATGCCGCTTTCATGGCCGCGCAAATATCAGCGTAGTCAGCCGGCTTGTCCAGTTCGGCAGTCAGATCGACCACCGAGATGTCAGGCGTCGGCACGCGGAAAGCCATACCGGTCAGCTTGCCGTTCAGCTCCGGCAACACCACGCCAACGGCTTTTGCCGCGCCGGTAGAAGAAGGAATGATATTGTCCAGGATGCCGCGACCGCCGCGCCAGTCTTTTGCGGACGGACCGTCAACGGTTTTCTGGGTCGCGGTAGCCGCGTGCACGGTGGTCATCAGGCCACGCTTCAGGCCCCAGTTGTCATTAATAACCTTGGCAATGGGCGCCAGGCAGTTGGTGGTGCAGGAAGCTGCGGACACGATGGCCTGACCGTCATAGGTTTTGTGGTTGACGCCATACACAAACATCGGCGTGCCGTCTTTGGAAGGCGCACTCTGCACGACCTTTTTGGCGCCCGCGTCGATGTGCTTTTGGCAGCTTTCTTCTGTCAGGAAGAAACCGGTGCAATCAATAACCAGGTCAGCGCCGACGTCGCCCCAGGCCAGGTCAGCCGGATCGCGCTCTGCAGTCAAACGGATTTTCTTGCCGTCAATGACGAAGCTATTGCCATCCACCTGAACGTCACCGTCATAGCGGCCATGAACCGAATCATATTTCAGCATGTAGGCGAGATACTCAGGATCCAGCAGATCGTTAATGCCTACAATTTCGATGTTCGGGAAATCTTTCGCCACAGCACGGAAAACCATGCGGCCAATACGGCCAAAACCGTTAATACCGACTTTAATCGTCATACTCTCTCTCCAATGTCATAAAAACCATAAAAATGAAACTCCCGCCGGTATGGGGGCGGGAGTGATTTGCTTCAGGCGACGCTGTTGATTGCGGCCACCACATTTTCTACCGTAAAACCGAATTCCTTGAACAGATCCCCGGCAGGCGCGGATTCGCCAAAGGTGTCGATACCGACGACCGTACCGTCAAGACCAACATATTTGCCCCAGAATCCGGTAACACCGGCCTCAACAGCCACGCGAGCCTTGACTGAAGACGGTAGGACCGACTCGCGATAAGCATCGTCCTGGGCGTCGAACACGTCCGTAGCGGGCATGGAGACCACACGCACTTTCTTGCCGGTGGCAGCGGCTGCCGCGTCCATCGCCAGACCCACTTCGGAACCGGTGGCGATAACGATGACATCTGGCGTGCCGTCGCTGTCTTTCAGAATATAACCGCCACGCTCGATGTTGGCGATCTGCTCATCGGAGCGATCCTGATGAGCCAGATTCTGACGCGACAGAATCAGCGAGGTCGGGCCATCCTTTTTCAACACAGCCCGTTTCCAGGCCACGGCGGTTTCCACTGCATCACAGGGGCGCCATACCGTCATGCGCGGAATCATGCGCAGGGTTGTTGTCTGCTCCACCGGCTGGTGGGTCGGGCCGTCTTCGCCCAGGCCAATGGAGTCATGGGTGAACACTTCGATGTGCTGGATGCGCATCAGCGCCGCCATGCGCAGGGCATTGCGGGCATATTCAGAGAACATCAGGAAGGTCGCGCCATAGGGCACGAAGCCGCCATGTAACGAAATACCGTTGATGGCCGCAGCCATGCCGAACTCACGTACTCCCCAGTTAATGTAATTGGCATCCGGGGTGTGCGCACGCATGGGCACGGAATTGGACACGATGGTCAGGTTGGAGCCGGCCAGATCGGCGGAACCGCCCATGAAGTCGGTATACCCGCTCAAACCTTCGATGGTATTCTGCGAAGCCTTGCGCGAAGCAATGGTCTCGCCCTTGTCGGCAACGGACTTGATGAAAGCATCAGCTTTCTGTTCCCAGCCTTCCACCAGTTCACCCGCCATGCGGCGCTCGAACTCGGCCGCCAGTTCCGGATGCGTGGCCTTGTAGGCTTCAAACAGCGCACGCCACTCGGCTTCGGCTTTGGCGCCCGATTCGCGCGCGTCCCAGCCGGCGTAGATTTCTTCGGGTATCTCGAAAGGGCCGTATTTCCAGTCCAGCGCTTCACGTGTCAGTGCGATTTCATCATCACCCAGCGGCGCGCCGTGGCAGTCTTCCTTGCCGCCCTTGTTGGGCGAACCGAATCCGATGGTGGTCTTGCAGCAGATCAGCGACGGTTTGTCCACACGGGCGCGGGCTTCTTCGATGGCTGCCTTGATGGCGTCGGCGTCGTGACCATCGACGTCACGGATGACGTGCCAGTTGTAGGCTTCGAAACGCTTCGGCGTATCATCGGTGAACCAGCCTTCCACTTCGCCGTCGATGGAAATGTTGTTGTCGTCGTAGAACGCAATGAGCTTGCCCAGGCCCAGAGTGCCGGCAATGGAGCAGGACTCGTGGGAAATACCTTCCATCAGGCAGCCATCGCCCAGGAATACATAGGTATGGTGGTCAACAATGTCGAAACCATCACGGTTGAAATGCGCCGCCAGTGACTTCTCGGCGATGGCCATGCCAACGCCATTGGTGATGCCCTGACCCAGCGGGCCGGTGGTGGTTTCAATACCCGGCGCATAACCGTACTCCGGGTGCCCTGGAGTTTTGGAATGTAATTGACGGAAATTTTTCAGATCTTCCAGAGACAGATCATAACCGGTCAGGTGCAGTACCGAATAGGGCAGCATGGAACCATGGCCGTTGGACATGATGAAGCGATCACGGTTAACCCATTTCGGATTGGCCGGATTATGATGCATGAAGTCGTTGTAAAGCACTTCCGCGATATCCGCCATGCCCATGGGTGCGCCCGGATGTCCGGAGTTGGCTTTTTGTACCGCATCCATAGCCAGAGCGCGAATGGCGTTGGCCAGTACGCGACGACCTGTGTTTTCCTGGGGGTTTCCAGTCATTGATTTACCCTCATACCTTTTTAAAGTTAAGAAAATTTCACGAACCCGCTGATCCAGGAATCCTGCAGACTCCTGGCGACAGCCGGCCCGGCATATTTTTCAGCCCGTTTTTTATACATATTCTATGGGCGGTTCATCCCCTTTTGCGGGCGGGTATTCTCCCCCAGCTTCACGACGACAGCAACTAAAAACTGCTTGGGCGGCCCCACAGCATGGACCACTTCAGCTTGCTTGACATTAAGTATCCAATGGAACTTGTTGAATAGCCGTCAGCTTTTCCATTTAATCGAGCAACCCATGGACGGGGTTTGCTGTTCAGGGCCGCGCCCCGTCTCGGCGACCTGTTTCATTGCTTCATACAAATCCCGACGCGCATCCTCCGGCGCAGCGTCTTTCCTGCTGGCATCCAGACGGCCGCGATACTGCAATTCCAGCTTATTGTTGTAGCCGAAAAAGTCCGGCGTGCAGACAGCGCCGTACGCCTTCGCCACTTCCTGGCTCTCATCCATCACATAGGGAAACGGGAAACCATATTCAGCGGCCACTTTCTTCATGTTGTCGAACGAGTCTTCTGCGTACTCTTCCGGGTCATTGGACATGATGGCGATGCTGTTCACGCCCAGACTCATCAAATCCGTAGTATCCCGCACCA
>QOAV01000189.1 GCA_003972845.1 Gammaproteobacteria bacterium | reverse complement strand
GTTTCCGGGTCGTAATCATGTTCTGCGAATGCGGTCGCCGCAAACAATGACATGGCAGCCAAGGGGACTAGTTTCATGGTTTTTTTCATGGTTTGAATTCTAATATCCAAATGTGCGAATATGGTTATCATGCGCACGGTATTTTGCTTTACGACTGTATGCACGTACTTGATTTTCGTCAATTTGGCGATCTCATCTGCTGTGCGGGCGGAAACACTGCCGCAGGGAGACTGTGAAGCGCCAGCCGCACATACAGATCTGACAAAATGCAGCTTTGCCGGGAAAAATCTGCCCCGGCTCGATCTGCAAGGCGCCAACCTGGATGGTGTCGATTTCTCCAATGCCAAGCTGCCCGGCTGCGACTTGTCGGGCACCAGTCTTAAAAAAGCTGATTTGAAATGGGCCGATCTCGGGGATTGCCGCATCATTGGCTCCAATCTCAGCGAGGCGGATCTGTTTCACACCACTTTCGACGGCGGTACGCTGGATCAAAGCATTTTCATCAAGGCCAACATGTTTGGCGCAAACCTGAATGAAGTACGTGCTCTGGGGGCGGATTTTTCTCATGCCTATATGAAAGACGTGGCCATGGAAGAGGGTAATTTTGGCGATGCTAATTTTACCAATGCCTTCATGCAGCGGGCTGTGTTGATTGATAGCCGTCTGGTTGGCGCAAACTTTCACGAATCTGTTCTTACCGGTGCTGCGCTGGAGAGCGCTGATCTGTCGCGGGCCCGGATCACCCACGCGCTGTTAAACGGCGCTCATCTGGAGCAGGCGACTCTGGTCAATGCCGATGTGAATCAGACTCAATGGACAAACAGCGTTCTGGATGACGCTGATTTCACTGATGTGAGGAATGCTTCGGCAGGTTTGAAAAAAATGCTGACAGCACTGGATCAGTAAGCCCACCCGGCTGCTCGGCGTCGACCTCTTGTCCTGGATCAATTCCCCGTGGTGAAAAATCTGCTTGAATCCCGGCCTTGTCATTTTTTTACCGGCATGTTTCAGTGCCGCGGCATCATCCAAGAACAACAAAGGGGAAAATATGGCTGAACCCAGCGTAGAAGTTTTTCATGGAAAAACGCTTGGCAACCGCATCATGACGTATGTGGCTGCGGCCCGACCGGCTTTTCTTACCGCTTCCGTACTGCCCGTTCTGGTAGGTATTGCCTGGGCATGGCGTACCGGCGCCGGGACCTTGTCCCTGCCGCTGGCACTGCTTGCTGTTCTGAGCATTGTTCTGATTCATGCTGGAGCGAATGTCATCAATGACTATTTCGATGCCCGCAACGGTTCTGATGAGAAAAATGTTTCGCGCGTGTTTCCGTTTACCGGCGGTAGTCGCTTTATCCAGAACAAAGTATTGACTGAGGCAGAAACCGGCCGTTATGGCGCGGCATTGCTGTCAGCGGGCGCGTTGCTGGGGCTGTTTCTGGTGAGTCAGGGTGGCTGGCTGTTGTTGTTGATCGGTCTGATCGGCGGCCTGATTGCCATATTCTATTCCGCGCCGCCGTGTCTCGCCTGCCGCGGCCTGGGTGATATCGCCATTGCCCTGGATTTTGGTTTGTTGCCCGTGGCCGGCACAGTGCTGCTGCTGAATGGCGAGATACCGGCACAGGCCTGGTGGCTGGGTGGCATTGTCGGGGTCTATGTTGCGGCCATACTCTGGGTGAACTCGATACCGGACATAGTTGCTGACCGGCAGGCCGGCAAGCTGACGTTGCCTGTGCGATTTGGTGCGCAAAAAGCATCCTGGCTGTTGGCCGGTTTTTTTGTAACGGGCGCTGCACTGATTCTGCTTTCGCCATTACCGGTTGGTTCCAGGCTGGCGCTGCTGGGGATTGTGCCTGCTGCCATGGCAGTGAAAAACGCAGTGCAGGGAAAACTCACCGATGCCATACCGCTTACCCTCATGACTCATGCCCTGGTCAGTGTTTGTCTGATCGTGGGTCTGGTCTGGCTGTAACCCTCTGCCCCAGCGGTAATCAGTTTTTCTTGATCATGCGGTAAAGACTGCGTTCGCTGATGCCCATGATTTTTGCCACGGTGGCGCGGTGGCCATTGTATTTCTCCAGCAATATGTGCATGTAGTTCATGCTCAGCTCGGCCATTGAAGGCTCATGCTCGAATTGCAGCGCGACTTCGGATTGCGCAGCCGAGGTTTCACAGGTGAAGGTAAGGTGGCGAGGGGAGATTTCCTTGTCGTCCTGGGACAGAATGATGGCTCTCTCTATGACGTTTTTCAGTTCCCTGATATTACCCGGCCAGTTGTAACCGATCAAAGCCTGCATGGCTGTGTTTGAAATACGCAGGTTGATGCGTCGGGAGAAACTGTGGTTGGCGATGAAATATCTGGCCAGAGCCGGGATGTCCTCGCGTCTTTCCCGCAGGGGAGGAATGTCGATGGTAAAAGCGTTCAGGCGGTAGAACAGGTCCGGTCGAAACTGGCCATCCTGGCTGTGTTGTTCCAGGTTGCGGTTGGTAGCGGCGACGATGCGCACATTGGCTTTCATGTCCTTGGTGCCGCCGACCCGGCGATAGATGCCGGTTTCCAGTACGCGCAACAGCTTGGCCTGGGCCGGTGGGTCAATTTCGCCAATCTCGTCGAGGAAAAGAGTGCCGCTTTCGGCGCCCTCGATCAGTCCTTTTTTCTGACGCTCCGCGCCAGTGAAGGCGCCGCGCTCGTAGCCGAACAGCTCTGACTCGAACAGGCTCTCCTGTATGGTACAGCAGTCCACCGCTACATAGTTGCGGTGAGCGCGCTGGCTGTGCTGGTGTATGGCTTTCGCCACCAGTTCCTTGCCGACGCCAGATTCACCCTGAACCAGTACAGTCATGTCGCTGGGTGCAACCGCTTCGATTAAACGCTTGACCTGTGCCAACGCGGCGCTTTCGCCGACCATGTAGGCATCGCTTTTTGATGCCTGCAGGGTTTTCTGAAACTGGTGGTCCTTGCGAATCGACGCGTTTTCCAGAGCGCGGCTGATGACCAGATCCAGTTCTTCGAAATTTACCGGCTTGACCAGATAATCCTCGGCCCCGGCCTGCATGGCATCCACCGCGTTTTGCACCGAGCCATAGGCGGTCAGGACAATGACCGGCTGGCTCCATTGCTCACTCTTGACCAGCTCAATACCGTCGGCGTCGGGCAGGCGTACATCAAGTATGACCAGATCCGGCTCGTGCGCCTGCAGCCAGTTTTTCGCCTCTTTCCAGCTGTAAACACTGGTTGCTTCGTAGCCCGCATCAGCCAGGTGGTCGAGCAGCAGACGGTTGAAAACCTTGTCGTCCTCAATAACCAGAACATCGCGTTTAATCATAAAGCCACCTCGCTGATTTCGTGGTCCGTATCCGGCAGTGTCATGGTGAAATGTGCGCCTTTGCCGGGCGCGCTCTCAACATGGAGATGACCATCGTAGCGTTCGACGATGGTTTTGCAGATGGTGAGACCGAGCCCGGTGCCTTTTTCTTCGATGACGCGGTGCGAGAAAAAAGGATCAAAAATGTGCGGCATATCTTCGGCTGAAATGCCGATGCCGTTATCAATGAAGTGTATTTTCACCTGACTGCCGGATTTCTCTGATCGAATCTGGATGGTGCCGCCATCCGGCATGGCGTGCAGCGCATTCTGTATCATGTTGAGCACCACAATGCGGATTTCGCTGTCGGTGATAATGACGCGCGGGTCGGTCGGGTCCAGTTGCAATTCGATATCGATGCCATCCTGACTTGCCTCCCATTGCAGAAGAGATGCTGTTTCTTTAATGGCCTTGTTGATTCTCACCGGTTGCGGTATGTCGGTGGCGGACGCGCTCAGTTTCAGCAACCGGGCGGTTATGTCGATGCAGCGGTCAATTTCGTGATCCACCAGGCCCAGATATTCGCGCACCTGACCCTTGTCGCAGTTATCTCCCGACAAAGATCGCAAGGTGGCATGCAGCGCCAGACGAATGGAGCCCAACGGATTGTGAATTTCGTGAGCAATGCCGGCGGCCAGTTGGCCTATGGCGGACAGCTTCAGTTCATGGGAAAGCTGGATTTCCTTTTGCAAGTCTCGTATGGATTCGACGATCATCCATTTCTTCTTGCCCTTGTGCAGGTAAAACAACGGCGCCGAGTAGACTTCGGTGCTGATGCTGTTGCCGCTGCGGTCATACATCGTCTGGATGCTCTTGTGACTGACGAAGCCTTTGTGCCGGATTTCGTGCAGCGGGCAGGCAATCAGGGTGGGCGGGCAGGGCGCGTCCCGGCCATGAGACTGCTCGTAGCATTTTGTCGGGGTGGAGTCCTTGTCCAGCTTCAACAACTCATAATAGGCACGGTTTGCCAGCACCACGTTAAAGTCACTGTCTATCACCCGAATGCCATCGGGAATCGCGTCGATCAGCTGCTGCAGAAAGGCCTCATTCTGCTGGATTTTTTCCACATGGCTCTGGATCGTTTCGGCCATGTCATTGAATGCATGTCCCAACTGTCCCACTTCATCCTTGCTGTTGACGGCTACTCGTTGGCTCAGGATTCCGTGAGAAAAGGCATAGGTGGCCGCGCTCAGGTTGGCTAGCGGCTTGACCACGACATGGCGCATGAACCAGAGACCGCCAATCACTGTTATCAAGACGATGACCGCGCCGGAAGACATCAGCATCAGAGTGGTGTTCCTGGCTCTTTTTCGTATCGACCCCGCATCGTAGTCAATCAGCAGGACGCCATTCACCGGATGTTTCGCTGTCGGGCCGTGGCATTGGTTGCAAGGTTGTTTGTTGTGCACCGGGTTGATGCTGCGCAAAGCCTCGGTGCCATTGTCGAGGTGGATAAAATCGGTACTTTCGGTGGGCAGACCATCTTTGTCAGGACATATCTTGCATTGCGGGCTGCCATTACCCGGGAGCATCTTGCCGAGCCGGGACGGATCAGAAGCAAAACGCACTTCCCCAGCGGGGTTTGCAATCACGACATCCAGTATGTCGGGCTGTTCGCCCAGACGTTGCACGATACGGGCCAGACCCGGCAAGTCCCGTTTCAACATCGCATTCTCCAGCGAGGCTTGAAGCAGCTTGTTGATCTGGATCGAAGTCTGGCTGCCGAGTTGCTTCAATTCGTGCTGATACATGCGCTGGAATAGCAGCAGAAAAGCCAGGGACATGCCGACCAGTCCGAAGGTAAGCCCCACCAGATATTTTTTGCTCAGGCTTTTTTTTATGGATTCAATCATTTGGCTGACGCACTTTACCTTTACCCGTTGTAATACGAAACAGACAAGATTTCAGGCGATGGTTGAACACGTCTGCAACATTGTCAGGTGTCTAAGTGAGTGAAATATAACAAGTTAACTGCGTGCACTCATTGAGAATTATTCTTTTGTGTCAAATTGGCATGAACTGAGGTTCTCGTCTACTGTATTGAGCCGTGACAAAATACTAAAAAGCCCTGATAAATCAACGCGAAAGGTTTGTTGCTCGGGTCTTGGCAAGTAAATTGCTTATTACATGGTTCGATGCTGGCGGCATTGAGTGTAACGGGAAGCAGCAACGTTCACCGGGTGTGATCGTTTGCGTGCAGCCCTTGTATGCTTTAACTGCCCGCATTGTGTTTACTACAACCATAAATCTCCTTCGGAGGGAATCAACAAATGAAAATTCGAATGCATAAAACCTGTCTTGCTACTGCCATGGCTGCCATGCTGGTATCTGCCGGCGCAATAGCTTCAGGCATGAGTGGCATGTCCGGCATGAATGGTATGGGCGGCATGTCCGGCATGAATGGCATGGGCGGTATGTCCGGCATGAATGGCATGGGCGGCATGTCCGGCATGAATGGCATGGGCGGTATGT
>QOAV01000063.1 GCA_003972845.1 Gammaproteobacteria bacterium | reverse complement strand
CCTTCACCAGCAGCGAATCGGCGTGGCCGTGATAGCAGCCCTCGAATTTGACGATCTTGTCGCGGCCGGTATAGCCGCGCGCCAGGCGAATGGCGCTCATGGTGGCTTCGGTGCCGGAGCTGACCATACGCACCTTGTCCATGCTGGGAACCAGTTCGCATACGCGGTCGGCCATGCGGATTTCCAGCTCGGTGGGCGCGCCGAACGACAGGCCGTTTTGCGCGGTATCGCAAACCGCCTTGATCACATCCGGCTGCGCGTGGCCCAGAATCGCCGGCCCCCACGAACCCACATAATCAATGTATTGCCTGCCTTCCGTATCCCACAGATACGCGCCCCCGGCTTTTTCGAAAAACACCGGATCGCCGCCCACGCCCTTGTAGGCGCGCACGGGAGAATTGACGCCGCCGGGAATGTGCTGGCGGGCTTGCTGAAATAATGTCGCTGAATCGGTCATGGGTGTTGTTCGAGCCTATATTCAAAAAGTTGGACAAGTTCGCGGGCGGCGCGACCCGGATCATCGGCCTTCAGCACGGCTGAAATCACCGCGATGGCCGAAGCGCCGTTTGCGATCAATGGCGCGGCATTTTCCGCGTTTATGCCGCCGATGGCAACCACCGGGACGTTCAGGCTCGGGTCACGCAACAGGGCAATATCGGCGCGCACCGCATGGGGCTTGATGTCCGACGGAAAAAACGCGCCGAAGGCCACGTAATCCGCGCCTTGCGATTGCGCCCGGCGCGCCAGCTCCGGCTGGTTGTAGCAGGATACGCCGACGATTCTATCCGCTCCCAGCGCCGCCCGCGCCCGCGCCATGCCACCGTCATCACGCCCGATATGCACGCCGTCCGCGCCCACATCCAGCGCCAGCGGCGCATCGTCATTCACCAGAAAACAGGCGTCATGGGCGGCGCACAACGCACGCAGGGCCATGGCCTCGCCGCGGCGTTTTTGCGCATCACTGCTCTTGTCGCGATACTGCACCACTTTCGCGCCCGCGGTCAGCGCCGCGGCCACTGCCTGCAGCAGCGCTTCGCCCTGCAGCACGGAAGTATCGGCCAGCAGGTACAAGCCTTCGATGGTTTTCTTGCCCATTGTATTCGTCATGGCGCGAATGTACCTTACTCCCACACACCAACGCCAATCATTGCTTATGGACAACGAACGCATCATCGAGCTGGAAACCCGGCTTTCCTTCGTGGAGCATCACATCAACGAAATCAGCGATGTTATCGCGCAGCAGGCGCAACAGATCGACCGTCTGCAGCAGATCAACGAAAAACTGGTGGCCCGCGTCAGGGAACTGGCTGAATCCGGCAAGAGCAAAACCGGCGTAGATGAAAAACCCCCACATTACTGAGCAAGCCATGAAACATCTTTTATTGATTATTGCAGCGCTATCAATCCCTTCAGCATACGCCGCGGACTGCCAGTCCGACCGGGTCAAGCTGCAGATACTCGGCTCCCGCGGTCCGGAATTCCTCGACGGCCGGGCGTCCACCGGCTATCTGGTCTGGCTGGACGGGAAGGCGCGCGTCCTCGTCGATGCCGGACCCGGCAGCGCGCGCAATTTCGCCAAAAGCGGCGCAAACTACGCCGATGTGAGAGTCATGCTGCTGAGCCACTTCCATGTGGATCACGTCAATGACTTTTCCGCCTACGTCAAGGCGGGATTTTTTACCGATCGGACGGCGAAGTTGCGCGTCTTCGGACCCAGCGGCTCGCGTCTGGCGTCGTCGGCCGGAGATTTTGTGCAACGGCAGATCGGCAAAAACGGCGCCTACCCCTACCTCAGCTCATTCATCGACCCGGAGGCGGCCTCATCCTACAAGATAGACACCACCACCATTCCCTGGTCAGAAAAAAATCTCGAGCCGTCACTGGTTTATCGGGACGGGGATTTTACCGTGCGCAGCGTTACCGTGCATCACGGCGCCTTTCCCGCTCTCGGCTATCGGGTGGAAACGGCAGGCTGCGTCATCAGCTTTACCGGCGACATGAGCGGCCGGCTGGGGGCCATGCCCGACCTCGCGACCGGTTCCGATATTCTGGTGGCGCATAACGCCATACCCGAAGACGCTGAAGGTGTACCTGCCCTGCTGCATATGAAGCCGTCATATATTGGCAAGATGGCGGCGCGAGCCGGCGTCAAAAAGTTATTGCTCACTCACCTGATGCGTCGTACCGTTGACAGGCAGGACGAAACCGCCGCCCTGATTCGCAAGCATTATCATGGCCCGATTGCATTCCCGGATGACCTCGATGTCTTCCACCCCTGAGCGCCCTGTTGTTCCATTTGCCATAACCACCAGACACGCCCATGAACATTGTCTTCGCCGGAACGCCTGAGTTTTCTGTCGCCTCGTTACAGGCCCTGATCGACGCCGGCCACAACGTGACGGCCGTATTTACCCAGCCTGACCGCCGCGCAGGCAGGGGAAAAAAGATCGTCATGAGTCCGGTCAAACAAAGATCGCTGGATCACGGCATCCCGGTATTTCAACCGGAAAAGCTGAAGTCGTTCGATCTGGCGCAGCTGGAAAAACCCGGGCTCATGGTGGTGGTGGCTTACGGGCTGATCCTGCCACAGCCGGTACTGGACTGGCCGGAACTGGGCTGTATCAATGTGCATGCCTCGCTGCTGCCGCGCTGGCGCGGGGCCGCCCCGATCCAGCGCGCCATCGAAGCGGGCGACAGGGAAAGCGGCGTCTGTATCATGCAGATGGATGCCGGACTGGATACCGGCGATATACTTTCACGCGCGGCCATCACCCTGGATGAAAAAGAAACCGGCGGTTCGCTGCATGACAAGCTGGCGACGCTGGGCGCTGGCCAGCTGGTGCAAACCGTGGCCGCGCTGGAGAATGGCGCGGTATCCGCCACGCCGCAATCGGACCAGGGCGCAAGCTATGCCGGGAAACTGCGCAGGGAAGAGGCCAAAATACGCTGGGATGAACCGGCGGTGGTGATCGAGCGGCGCATTCGGGCATTCAATCCGTGGCCATCGACATGGACGACGTTCCGCGACAAGCCGATGAAAGTTCACCTCGGCGAGATGGTTCACAACGCTGCCGGCAAGGGCGCGCCCGGTGAAGTCATACAGGCGGACCGCGACGGATTGGTGGTCTCGGCCGGAAACGGTGCCCTGCGTCTGGCTACGGTACAGCCCGCCGGCAAGAAACCGATGGCCGGTGTTGATCTGGTGAATGGTTATCAGGTAAAAAAGGGCGAAAGGCTGGGTTAGTAATTACTAACTATTTTTCAGTATGCAAGCACTTACTCATCTATTTTGTCTCGTATATACTGCTTCAAACGGCGGTGCGCCTTTTTGCGCAGCTTTTTCTGAAACCCCGGCGACCAGCCCAGCAGCGCGCCTTTGACGCCCAGAGCCATGCGGGTCCAGCGCCACAGATTGAAATCGTCCACTTGCCGAACGATCTTGTCCTGAAAAAACTTGAATTTGCTGGTAACCGGGCAATCGACCACCTTGCCCGAATCGCCGTAAACGTAACGTATCTCCCATTTCGCCACGCCGTCATCATGATCAGCGCGAATTTCCGACACATCGACGTTGATCTCGGTGGCGTTCTCGCAGAGCATATGCCACATGGCCGCCGCCTCCCAGGACTTCAGTGAATGATAAATGGGATTGGAGAAAAATACGCCTCGCTGGTAACACTTGCACATGCCCGGCGCGTCAGAGCGATCCAGGCTGGCGAAAAAAGAGCGCAGCAGTTTTTCATGCGAATTCATGGTTATTTTTGTGCTTGCCGTTTGCGGTGATACGTATCAGGGGTAGTTATAGCTGCAAAAACCAATATTTCCAGTTTTTTTCAGGTGGTTTCCGGCGCTCCCGGTCTGAGTGAGTTTGTCCTGGCCATCAGTCTTTGAGGGCTATCTCGCGGGGCAGGCGGTGCTCGTCGATGGAAACATAGACCAGGCTGGCCTGGGTGACCTTGACCGTCTCGATTTCGCGGCGGTCCCGCTCGGCATACACCACCACATTCACCGTCAGCGACGTGCGGCCGGTCTTTTCCACTTCTGCATAGCAACTGACCAGATCGCCGACATAAACCGGCTGGTGAAACTGAAACGAGTGGACGGCAACCGTCACCACGCGACTACGGGCATACCGGGTGGCGGCCACGCTGCCGGCCAGATCCACCTGCGACATGATCCAGCCGCCAAAAATATCGCCTGCCGGATTGGTGTCGGACGGCATCGCCACCACGCGGGTGGTCGCCTCCTGTCCGCGGGGCAGGCTATGATCGGGATATCGTTGGTCACTCACTGATAAGCCTTTCTGGCGGTTTCGTATTTTTTCACGATGCGGCTGACGGTGGAGTAATGGATGCCGAACTCCTTGCCGATGGCCTCCATGCTGTAATTGCCGGTGAGGTAGATGGCGACAATGGCCTCGTCCCGGTCTTCGATGGCGTTCCTGTAATAATCCATGGGCAAGCGCCGGCGCGGCTTTTCCGGCACCGTGTTCTTTTCAAAAAACCTTTGCTTCAGGTCAGCAATGAAATCATCCGAGCCAAGAAACACCTGTTGCCGCACCCCGGCCAGTGGCGATGGCTGCTTCGCCGCCCGCGCAACCGCCTTGCGGTAAGCAATGAATGCGCGCATGCGCCATTTGGTGATGCTGGACAAAACATCCTTGATGGTCAGCCATTCGGGAACCGGCGCCTTGCCGGAGGTGGACAGAAAGCTGCTCCATTTCCAGTCCTGCGCCCGGCGCGCCAGCCCCTCACGAACGGGCGCGGCCGCGACGTCGCAAGCCAGCGGCAGCAGATAATCGTCCTTCTCCACCACCACCGCCTTGAAGCGGCCCTGGAACACCGGCCCGTCGTGGCCGTGACGCTGGTTGTAATGCTGTGTGTAAACGCCGTTCACCTGGCGCATGCCTTTCGACAGGTTCGCTTTCGGCGTCTCCAGAAGCAAGGCGTAGGAATCGTTCATCTGGCACCAGGCATGGACCTTCCAGCCAAAGCGTTCACCGGCCTGCCCGAGTACGGCAAGCAGGTCTTCACGGTCTGCATCGTCATGGAACAGTCGCAGGCCTGTTACGACACGGGAACTCACATGATAGAGAGCGCCTTCATATTCTATTCGCGGGGGTCTGGCCATGATTCGATACTACAGGCACCACGCCCATGGCGCAAGACCTGCCCCCGCGGTATATGAGCAATGTCAGGAGTGGACCGCGGCCTTTTGCTCCGGTTTCGGCGCGATCATCTCGACACAGGTTAACGGGCATTGGTTGATGGCCTGATGCAGCACCTCTATCGCCGGCATACGCACAAAACTCTTGCGCCAGGCCAGAGCCACGATGCGGCTGGGAGGGGCGCCCTCGAAGCGTTTGATCTGCACCATGCGGCTGGGGTAAAGATCGGCTCCGGCGGCGGTGCAGGGCAGTACCGTAACACCCACGCCGCTGGCGACCATGTGGCGGATGGTTTCCAGCGAGGAGCCTTCCAGCGCCGCCTGCAAGCTGCCGTCTGCCGTGGTACCGACGCATTCCGGGCAGGCTTCCAGCACCTGATCGCGGAAACAATGACCCTGCCCCAGAAGCAATACGGTTTCCCGGGGCAAATCGTCAATGGTGATGACCGGTTTTTCGATCCACGGATGGGAGCCGGGGATCAGCACGATGAAAGGCTCCTCGAACACGGGCGCGGTCATTACGCCCGCTTCCTCGAACGGCAGGGCGATGATGATAACGTCCAGCTCGCCGTTTTTTAGCTTTTTGCGCAACTGCGCGGTGTAGCCTTCCTCCACCAGCAGCGTCATTTCCGGCGCCAGATCATTCAGCGCCGGAATCAGACTGGGCAACAGATACGGGCCA
>QOAV01000116.1 GCA_003972845.1 Gammaproteobacteria bacterium | reverse complement strand
TGCGGCGTTTTTCACCAGCCAGGTCCAGCCAGAACCGAAATTGGTGACGGCGGAGGTGGAAAATTTGTCCTTGAACTCATCAAAAGAGCCGAAGGCCCGGTCTATGGCCGACGCCAGTTCGCCCTGCGGAGCGCCGCCGGCATCGGGGCCCATGCAGTTGAAATAGAAAGTATGGTTCCAGACCTGCGCACCGTTATTGAAAATGCCGCCCGCCGGGGCGTTCTTGACAATTTCCTCCAGACTGGCGTTTTCGAATTCGGTCCCGGGTATGAGATTATTCAGGTTGTTGACATAGGCTGCGTGATGCTTGTCGTGGTGGTAATCCAGCGTTTCGGCCGAGATATGCGGCTCCAGAGCGTTCTTGGCATAGGGCAGATCAGGTAATTCATGTGTCATTGTTTCAGATTCCTTGTAAGTTGGTGAATAATGCGAATGCGGCGTCGGCGCGCAACAAACTACTGTCGGGCCATTGCCATCGGGATTCAAGCCATGATCAAAGCCAGAGATTTCATACTTGTCATCACAACCTGTCCGGATCAGGCCTGCGCGGACGCACTGGCCGAGGCTCTGGTGCAACAAAAACTGGCGGCCTGTGTGCAGCAGATTCCCGGCATTCGCTCATTTTACCAGTGGAAAGGGAATATTGAAGTGGACAATGAGGTCCTGTTACATATAAAAGCCAGAGCAAGCCGGTTTGAGGAAGTGGCCGCATCCATCAACGCGCTGCATCCGTATGAACTTCCGGAGATCATCGCCATCCCACTGGAAGCGGCGTCAGGGCCGTATTTACGCTGGCTGGATGAGTCTGTTACTGCATAATAACGCCTTGGTCTGACAGTTTTTGCAGTACATTGCGGGAAACCCGCCAGAATCGCGGACGCGCCAGGATGGCACGAACCTTGCGGGGCTCCACAACTCGAACATAAATGCCATCAGAAACCTTCGGGAAACACGAATCATGATAAAAAAGTTATTCCTTATTCTCACGCTGTTGGGCGCAGCCGGTCAGTGGGCCAGCGCCGACGAAGACGAGCTACTGCCGCCCGACGAAGCCTTCCAGTTCTCTGCAAAGGTGGTTGACGACGCAACCATCCAGGCCGACTGGAAGATTGCTGACGGCTATTATCTGTACCGCAATAAATTTCGTTTCAAACTCGACGGCGAAAACGTCACCGCCGGCGAAGCGCAGTTCCCCCCGGGCAAGGTGAAATCTGACCCCGCTTTTGGCGACGTGGAAGTCTATCTGCACAATGTTTCCGCCAGCCTGCCGCTGAAACGCGGTTCTACTGAGCCCGTGACCGTGGAGCTGGAAGCGCGTTATCAGGGCTGCAACGAACCGGTGGGCGTATGCTACCCGCCACAGACCAAACGCGTGTCACTTGAATTGCCCGCTGTTGCCGAATCGTCTGCCCCCGCTTCACCAGCCGGCTCTCTGAGCTCCCTGAGCAAATATCTGGATGGCGACGCCAGCGAAGCGGATTTTCTGCCGGTGGATCAGGCTTTTCGTCTGGAGCTGGAACCGCGCGACAAAAATACCCTGGTGGCGCGCTTTTCCATTGCCGACGGTTATTATCTGTACCGTGACAAGATGAAATTTGCCGTCACCGCCGGCGGCAAGGCCGGCAGCATCGAACTGCCAGCCGGTGAGGAAAAGGAAGATGACTATCTCGGCAAGACCACGGTTTACCACAATAACGCCGACATCATCATTCCGCTGATCAACGCCAGCGACAAGATAGAGCTGAAAGCCGAGTTTCAGGGTTGCGCCGAGCAGGGCATCTGTTACCCGCCGGTGAAAAAGACGCTGACCGTAGCTCTGGCGGGTGCGCCTGCTGGCGGTGCTGCGCCATCTGCCGCCGCACAAACGGCACAGACGTCTGCCGATAGCGAACCAGCGGTGGAGACAAAGTCTTTCTGGGGCGCCATTGTTGCCGCCTTCGGCGTGGGTCTGCTGCTGTCCTTCACACCCTGCGTACTGCCGATGATCCCCATCCTGTCCAGCATGATCGTGGGACAGAGTACGGAAAAGCCCTCCAAGATACGTTCCGGGCTGCTGTCTCTGGCTTATGTGCTGGGCACCGCCGTCACATTTACCATCGCGGGAGTGCTGGCCGGATTGACCGGCGACCAGTTACAGGCCTATTTCCAGAACGCCTGGGCCATTGGCATCATCGCGGCAATTTTCGTCCTCATGTCCCTGTCCATGTTCGGGCTGTATGAAATCCAGATGCCGTCGTTCATACAATCGAAAGTGCAAACCAAAACCCAGAACATGGGCGGCGGCTTCATCCCCATTTTTCTGGTGGGCATGCTGTCCGCGCTGATTGTCGGCGCCTGCGTATCACCGCCGCTGATTGCCGCGCTGTCGGTAGCTATTGTCAACCAGGATCCGGTACTGGGCGGCGCCATCATGTTCGCCATGGCCATGGGCATGGGCGTGGTGCTGATCCTCATCGGTATAGGCGCCGGTTCGCTGGTGCCCAAAGCCGGCACCTGGATGGACACGGTGAAATATGTGTTCGGCGTCATGCTGCTGGCGGTGGCCATTTACATGCTCGGCACGTTGCCACAAGTGCCGGTGCTGCTGCTATGGGGCATCCTGTTCATTGTTGTCGGCATCTATCTGGGCGCAACCCAGTCGCTGCCCGAAGGAGTCAACGGTTGGCGCTATCTGTGGAAAGGACTGGGTACGGTACTGCTGATCTGGGGCCTGGCAAGCCTGATCGGTGGCTGGCGCGGCAACCGTGACCCATTGCATCCTCTGCAAGGCATCGGCTTCGGCGCTGGCAGCACGACAGCCAGCACCGGTACGGCAACCGAAAGCGGCAGCGTCTTCACCAGAGTCGCCAATCTTGCCGAGCTTGACCAGCAGCTTTCTGCCGCCAAAGCCGCAGGCAAGCCTGTCATACTGGACTATTTCGCCACCTGGTGTACTGATTGCGTACGCATGGAAAAAACCACTTTTGAGAACCCTGAAGTCCGCTCTGTGCTGAAAAACAAATTCCTCATGCTGCAAGCAGATGTCTCCGATCCCAACAGCGCCGAAGCCAAAGCCCTGAAAAAGCGCTACGGCATTTTCGGCCCGCCCGCCATGCTGTTTTTCGACGCCAGCGGCAACCTGAGAAAAGATCTGTCATCCTACGGTTACATGTCGCCGGACGAGTTTCTTGCCCACATTTCTGATCTATGAAGGGCAACCTGAAACTGTTGCTGCTGGTCGCCCTGGCGTCGGCGCTGGGTATGGTGGCCGGTTTTCTGGTGAGCCAGAAAGTTGGAGAGAAACAACAATCTGCTGGTGAACAGCAGATTATCAACGAATCAGTTGACTTTACCCTGCCAGACACCACCGACAAACAGCAATCTTTCAGTCAATGGCGTGGAAAACTGGTATTGCTGAACTTCTGGGCGCCCTGGTGCAACCCATGCCGCAAGGAAACGCCATTGTTGATCAAGGCACAGAATAGCTATGCCGGTCAGGGCCTGCAAATTATCGGGCTGGCAGTGGACGAAAAGCAGCATGTGGTTCAATTCATGCAGGATTTCGGCATCAACTATCCGGTTCTTTTGGGTGTGGATGAAGGCATTGATTTAATGGAAAAACTCGGCAACAACATGGGAGCATTGCCTTTTTCTGCCTTTATTGACCCGCAGGGCAAGGTGATCTCCAGCAAACTCGGTGAATTTACCGCAGATGAGCTGGACAATACTCTGAAAAAGCTGCTTTCCGCCAGCAACCCCCGCTAAGCTGTACCCATTTCCCCCGATCTCCGCCGAACTGGACAGACAGCGGCTTTTCGGGCACACTGCTTCAAAGTCCTGAAGCAACTCTCTGATATGGCGAATATTCTCGTTCTGCACGGCCCCAATCTGAACCTGCTGGGTATACGCGAGCCTCAGCATTATGGCCACGTCACCCTGGCCAGCATAGACGCCGCCCTGGTTCTGCTGGCGGATACAGCCGGGCACCGGCTGGAAAGCTTCCAGTCGAATGCAGAGCACGAACTCGTTGATCGTATTCATCAGGCTGGTGCGGAAAAAATTGATCATATCATTTTCAATCCCGCGGCCTTTACCCACACCAGCATCGCTTTGCGAGATGCCTTGCTGGCCGTGGACATACCCTTTATAGAAGTGCACTTGTCCAACATCTACCAGCGCGAAGAGTTCCGCCATCATTCCTGGTTTTCGGATATCGCCCTTGGCGTTATCTCCGGGCTGGGCGCCAACGGTTATGAAGCCGCACTCAACCATATTGTTGAGTTACATAAAAACTAAGTTCACGAGCTAGCAAACATGGATATACGTAAAGTCAAGAAGCTGATCGAATTGCTGGAGGAATCCGGCCTCGCGGAACTGGAAATCCAGGAGGGCGAAGAAGCTATCCGGCTGAGTCGCTACAGCTCCACCGCCCCTGCGCCTGTCGCAGCTCCCGCTCCGCAGGCGTTGCCAGCACAGCCAGCGCTGGGCACACCTGAATCTGTCTCGGAAGATGACGACAGCAGCGAAAAAATTGCCGGCCACGCCGTGACTTCACCGGTAGTCGGCACCTTCTACAAATCCTCTTCGCCCACCGCCAAGCCTTTTACCAGCGTTGGCTCAAAAGTCAGTGAGGGCGACACGGTCTGCATCATCGAAGCAATGAAAATATTCAATCAGATTCCCGCCGACAAATCCGGCACGGTAGTGGCCATCCTCAAGGACGACGGGGATCCCGTAGAATACGGCGAACCTTTGATCATCATCGATTAGCATGATAAGCAAACTCGTCATCGCCAATCGTGGCGAAATCGCCCTGCGTATTCTGCGCGCCTGCCGTGTACTGGAGATTCCCACGGTGGCCCTGTATTCCGAGGCCGACAGTAACGCCAAATATGTGCGCCTGGCCGACGAATCGGTCTGTATCGGACCACCTCCGGCTGCGCAGAGCTATCTCAATGTGCCCGCCGTGATCAGCGCGGCGGAAATCACCGATGCCACGGCCATTCATCCGGGTTACGGCTTTTTGTCGGAAAACGCTGATTTCGCCGAACGCGTTGAAGGCAGCGGTTTCATCTTTGTCGGTCCGCGCCCGGAAACCATCCGCATCATGGGCGACAAGGTGGAAGCCATCAAGGCCATGAAAGAATCCGGCGTACCCTGCGTGCCAGGCTCCGACGGCCCGCTGGGCGAAGATGACGAAACCAATTTGCGTATCGCCGAAAGAATCGGCTACCCGGTCATCATCAAGGCCTCCGGCGGCGGCGGCGGCAAAGGCATGCGCGTGGTGCATTCCGAATCAACTCTGCTGAATGCAATTTCCCTGACCAGGGCGGAAGCCGGGGCCGCGTTCAACAACGACGTGGTGTATATGGAGAAATATCTGGAACGGCCGCGCCATGTGGAAATACAGATTCTGGCTGATGAACACGGCAACGCCATCCACCTGGGAGAACGCGACTGCTCCATGCAACGCCGTCACCAGAAAGTGGTGGAGGAGTGCCCGGCTCCCGGTATCGACGAAAAAACCCGCCAGTTCATCGGCGAACGCTGCGCCGAGGCCTGCCGCAAGATCGGCTACCGAGGCGCCGGCACCTTCGAGTTTCTGTATCAGGATGGCGAGTTTTTCTTCATCGAAATGAACACTCGCGTACAGGTGGAGCACCCGGTCACGGAGCTGGTCACCGGCCTGGACATCGTGCAGGAACAGTTGCGCATCGCCTCCGGCGAGCCACTCTCGGTGAAACAGGAAGACATCCACATGCGTGGCCATGCCTTTGAGTGCCGCATCAACGCCGAAGACCCGGAAACCTTCATGCCTTCGCCGGGCAAAATCACCCGTTATCACCAGGCCGGTGGCCCGGGCATCCGTGTCGATTCCCATGTATTCGCCGGTTACACGATCCCGC
>QOAV01000077.1 GCA_003972845.1 Gammaproteobacteria bacterium | reverse complement strand
AATGCGGTCCCGCTGAAAAAACATGGCATTCGACGTCCCGCTGCCGCGCCAGCAGAGCCTGAAAAAACGCATACAGTCCGTCCGGGTTCTGCTTGTCGCCAAGGGCGCCGGAATACACCACGGAAATCTTGTCCGCATCGAACAAGTCCTTCAGGGCGCTGCCGGAATCCACGGTTGCATGGTCCAGCGCAACAAACGGGTAACACACTGCACAACGGGATCGGTTCAGGTCATATTCCGACACAGCGCGTTCCTGCATGGTTTTTGACAGAAATATCAAGCTGTCGCAGGCCGAAAAGCAGCGCTTCTCGATAAAATGAATAAGCTTGTGAACCAGGCGGCCGCCAAGTTTTGTAGAATGCCCGGCATAGACGCCCTGCAGATCGTGCACCAGGCCGACACTCCGACTGGCGGACGGCAATAACGGTGACATCAGAAAGAAAAACAGGCTGGGCGGAAATACAGGAACGATGATATCCGCAGACCGTCGAATTCGTATATAACGCGAACAAACGAACCATCCATACCACAATTCCAGCACCGCCCGCCGCAACAGCGGCGCTTGCGGATAGCGCACCCGGGCACCGCCGCGCATGATCGTCACGCCTGCCAGGCCGGCATCTGACTTCAGCGGCTGCCAGTCCGGATAAAGCGGATGTGACGCAAGAACGCGGACGGAGCCCGCATCTCGCGCCAACTGACGGGCGAGAAAAGTATTGTATTTGCCGGTAGAAATTTTTTCCGGATGAAAAAACGGTGAAAGCATTAAAACAGAAGGCCTGCGCGCTTCATTGGTCGCTTTGCTGCCGTCGATTTCTTTATTATTCATGATTTCGGGACTCGGCATTCATTACCAATCCGTGGCCAGATCAAATATGGTCATTCGAGGTGGACACCGGTCTCTCTGTCAGCAATACCAGTCGCCGGTGCGCCGGTTTTTCTGATGATGATATGGAGATACCTGTCAAAAAACGCGGGTGTCAGCATTTCAAACCACTTGTACATCAGAGCCAGAATCATCCGCTCTCCATGATAGGACGGCGGCCCGTTGTAGTAGTAGCTGTAGTGGCGATATTTCGGTGACGGAAACAGCTTTTTGATCCTGTTCATAGTATTCAGCTGGTATCGAACCGGGTAAACGTCACTATCCTGACGGGTGTCCTGTTTGCTGTTGAAAGTGGTGGCCAGCAATTTCGCATGGAAGCGATTCGGTATCAGCCTCGCGCCGATGCCCACATAACCCCATTTGTTGGGCGTCCACGCACACAACCAGCCGCCCGGCTTCAGCACCCGGTCCAGTTCGCTGCTAACAAACCCGGGGTCATCGATATGCTCGAATACTGCAAAGGAAACAATCATGTCGAAAGTTTCGTCTTCAAACGGCAGCGGCTCCCCCGGCTGAACGCAGATGGCCTGATCAAGCCAGGGGTTGTTCAAAACGCCGGGGTCGGGATCAACGCCAATCACTGTCTCGCAGGCGCCCTGAAGACGCATCAGGCGGGTGCGGATCCGATCAGGGCTATTCGCCCAGATATTGGTGCCGGCGCCGAAATCCAGTACGGTCATGTGTTTTTCAAGCAGACCCTGTACCCGTGTATAGAAGATCACACTGTTGTCTTCCCGGGTAAAACCGCCTGCATCGTACTCGGGATAGAGTCTCTGCGTTACCGATCTGTATTTTTCAGCAAGCTGCATATTTCCTGTCCGGCCTTGCCGGTCTGTAGTCCATGTTTATTTGACTGGTACCCATACCCGGTCGAATGTGCGTAATCGCATTCTGATGACGTCATGCCGAGCCTGAACCAGGCTGCTGGCCAGACATGCGGTTCGGGTAAACCGGCGGAGGCGAAACCCTCCCCTTGACCGGAAGAAGCTTCAATACAGGCGGTAGCAGGAAGGTCAGTAGAATGGGATATACAATGGGTCGTATCAGTATCGGCGATATGAAAGGAGCCATAAAACCCGCAGCCGCCAGGAAGCCGAACCGCGCCAGACGCATGTCCGATTGCTTGTAGTCGGTGCCTGTCATCAGGCGAATACCCAGCCCGAAGGCAAATGCTGCGGCAAAGGCAAAAAAACCGAAATCGATGAACATGTCCCGGGCAAAAGTCGACCAGGGATTTGACCCGTAACCGGACGAATCAAACAAATGAGCGATCAGCAGGCGATCGCTGACGAAAGTATCCCTGAAAATGAATCCCAGGTTGTATGCGCCAAGCGAATAGTCCCATCTCCAGTTGGTCTGATCCATGAAATGCTGCAAATAATAGGGCGGCGAGGAAAAATAACAGAGCGACAGATTCAACGCCTGCACCACATCTGATGCATCAGCAATCGAGGGATGAGAAGCCGCGCCGGCGCAACTGCGGCTGATGAAATAGTCGGGGTTGTTTCCGAATTCGGGGTTTCTGGCCAGATAAAACTCTACCGCAAGCACATAGAACAGCAACGCAGCAAGGCCAGCCAGCAGCATTATTTTTCCCGGCTTTATCCGGTTCAGCGAAAAGAATACGGCGCTGAAGCCGACAATGGTAATCACGATGGTTGCCCGGGCTCCGGATTCCAGAGAGTGCGAGATAACCAGGATCAGCACGAAAGCGACCAGAGCCCTGGAAGTGAAACGGCGCTTCAGATACAAAGGGCTGAGTATGATGAAAAGTATGCCGAAGTGGCTCATGGCGTCGGCTGAACGCGCCAGAACGCCGCCTTCGACCTCGGTGTAGGAAAAACCTTCCCGTATTTCGGCCAGGCTGCCGGCACTGGACAGTATGGGGATGGAGCCATCCAGCAGATTGCTGGCGATGCCCAAGAGGCAGAAAATAATGGCACCCGCCCTGATAATCTGAAAAGACCCGATAGAAACGTTGGTAAAAGCAGGCTTTTCTGGCCTGCTTTTTTCGTTTCTGGCCGCCCCGCCATATCCCAAGGCCACGCTATTGAAGGCGGTGAATATGGAAAAGTGGAATCCGATGAGAAACAGAACAACGCGGGGCTCGAGCTCCACCGGATATTCGAGTATGGGCAATACCGCCAGCAGGGACGAGAACAGCATTCCCACGCTGAAGATGAAATCAAACCGGAACAGATTGACCTTGCTCAAGTACAGGAACAGGCAAACAATCGAGCTGTATAGCAAAATCCACAACATATCTAGATATACACACCCAGCAACAGCAACAACGACAGCATCAACAACAGTGGAACGGCTGAAGTACGCAGCTCATATCGGGGAAATGAAAGCCCGAAGGCCTGGTATGAATGCCACATGGAATACGGGACATAAAAAAGCAGCAGGGCCAGACACAGGGCCAGGGGGAACGCCAGAACACCAAGATGTGGCAACAGGAACCAGGCGAATATCGCAAACAGTATGGCGGCACCGCCGTTGGCCCAGTGCAGCAGAATATGATTGGTCTGTGAATAGAACTGCAGGTGCATGCTGCCGATACGTTCCAGATAAGCCGCAACCCCGATGGCGACCCAAAGCAGCAATGGCACATCGGTGGCACCGCCAGCCTTGGCGAATACGGGCAAAACAACGGCCGCAGCCAGAACCATCAACGCCAACAACGAGTGTGACAACAGCATACCTCTTTGCGCCAGCTTGACCTGCTCCAGCCTTTCGGCTTTCACCTGATATTCAGCCAATATGGGCAGCTTGGTTATGAATGGCACTTGCGCGAATTGCATCATGGGCCGCATCAGGGACATGGCAAACAGGTAGGACGCCACTTGTTCCGCCGGTCCGATTTTCGCGTAGTACAGTCCCGCGCCCTGAGTGACGCCAAGGAACAGGGCAACACCCAGGCCGGTGCGCCACATGCCGGGCCAGACCTGGGTCAGAACTTCGCGGTCTATCCCGCCAACGCGCTCAAATCCCCGGCGGCGATTCTGGTCTTTGCGGACCAGCAGCGCATTCCAGAAAAGGTTGCCCAGCAGCGGTATCTGATAGGCTAACGCCACTGCCAGCAAACTGCCGCCCGCCAACAGCACTGCCAGGGAAGAGATTGTGGCCAGACCCCAGAATACCGCCTCCCACCAGCGCAGCAACGCAATACGCCCTATGCCGTACAGGTAACTGATGTATAAGCCGCCATAGGCACGCAGGCCGGCGCCGACTACAAAAACCGCTATCGCTCCCCAGCCTTCCCGGGGGTTGTCCATCTGCTGAATCAGGGTCGGCGCTGATGCGGCGCCCAGTACGCCGATGAATAACAGAGTGATCAGACCCACATACCCGTACAGGCTGCGCATGACGGACCAAAGGCGCGACATCAGATTCATGTTGGGCTGGGCTTGCTTGCCGGCCTCACCCGCCTGCCGGTGGTCGCGCAGCTGGGTTGCTCCGCCCATGACAAAACCGATGGAGCGGATAAAAGTCATACCGACACTGCTCTCCAGTAACAGCTGCAGGCCCTGCAAAGTGATCAATACAAACCAGAGCGCGGCTTCGGGCGTCGGAAAAAGCCGGGATACAAAAGGCGGCAGCACCAGTAGCGGCATCGCCCGAACCAGAAAACTGCCCCATGTCGAAATCGATGCGGAACCGGCAAAACGCCGGGACAGGCGTTGCGTCACAGGCAAGGCGTTTTCCGGGCCTGGCGCAACCTGAACACGGGCCTGCGCCGGGTCGTGTTGCGGGACACGCCGGTCCGGCCAGCGGGAGCGAGTCAGGGTATCCACTATCCAGGCCCGCCCTTGCCCACGATCTCAAGCGCCTGATCGACCGAAATTTTAGGGAAAACCTCCAGCTTGCCTTCGATGGTAGCATCGAGAATACGCCGCCCATCCGCTTCGTAAGCTTGCCGTGCGAGCGCATAGTCCAGTTCGCTCTGGTCCAGATCAGGCGTGGCCCAGATTGTTCCCTCCTTGAAATAATTCGGATCAAAATGATTGACGTCGGATCCCTTGCGCTTCTGGTAGGTTGCGTGTGAACCGCTGTAATTGAAACTGTGATCGACACCGAACAGGATGACCGGATCCGCACCCATCCAGTAGGCCATTTGCAAAGCAATATAAGTCACTGTCGCCGAGCTTCCGAAACCGGTTACTGCATCGGTGGAAAAGCGGTTGGACAGCAAGGTATTGAAGTAATTGAGCCTGTCACGGTTGTGCCGGCTAACCAGGTGCCGGGCCTTCCAGCCAACAAATACCGGGATCTCGCTAGCGGCGAAATGGTCCTGATGCTGTTTGACGACGATATTGTTCAGGCAGACCACCACGCTGGGCCTCCAGCGGGTGCGGGAATACATCAGGTCGATCTTGTTCATGCCCACAGAGGGAACACCGGCAAACTCTTCCAGCGGAGTTTTGTTCAGGCTCGGCCCGTTGCCGACCACCAGCATGGGCGAACCGGCGAATCGATCTTTCTGCTGCCGCAGCGCCGCGGTGTCAGCGAAAGTTCTGAACATCACTCCGTCGATACCGTAGCGGAGAGGACGCGTAGACATGATCAGGCTGCGTGGAATAATCACGAGAGCGCCTGCCGTTTCGTGTTCACCAGGTCGGGCAAAATAGCGCCGGGAAAAAATCTGGTTTTGATTGTCATGATTTCATGGACTCCGTCGAATCATTGCCTGTTAGCCAGAAAACTGGCTACAGTCCGTTTGCGTCAATCGGGGTCGTGCAAGCGGGCAGCAATGCCGCCATCCAGACCGATCACCGCACCGTGTAAAAACCTGAAATCCGGATCGGCCAGACAAAGCACGATTTTCGCCACTTCAGCCGGATCACCTATGCTCTTGCTGGGGTGATAATCAGACAACTCCTGCAACCCGGGCTGGCTATCGGCAAACCCCTGCCTCAGCATTTCAGTATCGATGGCGGCAGGACATAAAGCATTCACGCGCACCCTGCCGCCCAGCTCCACCGCCATGGACCGGGTCAGCCCCACCAGCGCCGCCTTGCTGCTGGCATAAGC
>QOAV01000209.1 GCA_003972845.1 Gammaproteobacteria bacterium | reverse complement strand
CAAGGTTGGCGCCGGAATGGATCCGTTGATGGCCGTGGCGGTGTGCGGCCGGCCGGTAAAATTCACCACCACTTCATCGATGGTCAGGTCAAAAACCGGTCCATCCAGAAAGGGCACATCAGGGTTTGGCGCGGCACGCAGCAAGGCCGGCGACAGCATGCCCAGACTTGCCAGCATGCCGCTGGCAGTCAGGCCCTGCACAAAGCGGCGGCGGCTTGTATCAACGGTCGTTATTGCATCTGGTTTACGTTTCATCATGTTTCCTCGAACGGGGTTGTCTCCGGAACCGATTGACGCGCCGCAGACAACGCGGAACTTCACGCCCATGCGTGAACGACGACAATCAGTCAGGTTCGGTGTTCGAATACCAGCGTTGAAAGCCGCCGGGTCGAACCAGGATCAGATGAGTATGGGAGGCCGCAGGAAGCTGAATTGAACGGCCGGGAGAAGGCCATCCGCCATGCGCATATCGAGATCGGATACGGAAGCATCCAGAACATCGAACACACTGGGCAGCATGGCGCTGCCGCCATGAACGGCGCATACGCCACAATGGCCGGTTCCGCAGTCCTGGCAGGTGGAATTCTGTTCCACATCACAATGCTGGCATGCATTGTCGCCAGCCGCATCGTGCTGAACAGAAGTCAGACCATGCTGGGAGGTATGTACCGCTTGCATTTTATGCATGTCGCCCGCGTTTTCGCAGGCAACATTGCCGGCCACCGCCATGGGCAGCTGGGCCAGACCCAACAGCAAGGCGAACAGAATAGCCAGTTGTTTGCTGAATACGCGGTACATACCTTCAGGATACTACTTACGATTGATTCTCATTTCAATCATTTTAAGAGGCAACAGAACAGAAATTTTTACCGCCTGACGCGTCACTCGAGGACGCCCGGGCATTTATTCGTGGCCGAGACTGATGAACCGGACAGGCTGCCCCGTTCAGGGATGAGCCAGTTTACGAAACTCCCACCAGGCAACCACGACGCCTGCGGCGACGATGGCGATGGCAACGGGTATCAGCACCCAGATATAGGCTTCTAGACTGGCGACCAGTACAGCCGCGAGCCCAATGAACAGACCCAGAGCCATAAACCGCCAGCCGATGTAGACGCCCGCCAGGAAAGTCGCCAGAGACATGACCAACATCAGCACCAGCGCCGTCACATCGTTGTTGAATCGGCCAATCTGGTGCAGCATGAACACAATTTTGATGGCGACAAACACCGCGCCCCAGTGCAAAACCTGCTGGATTACGTAATGATAACCATCAATGGCGTGACGTTTGTAACGGGACCATTCGGAGATCATCGCGGCCAGAGCGAAAACCGGCACCAGCCACATCCAGTAACGGTAACTTCGCACTGAGGCAAAATTGGTATAGGCCACGCCGATAAAACACAACAGCAGCAATCCCGCCAGCAGCGCTTCGTTGATGAACAGGCGGTGAAACCAGCCTCGGGGATCCTGTAACAGGGGCTGGTGTTTTCGGTTTTCGTGGTTCATCGGGACATCACATCAGTTTTCCATGGAAGGATCATAGGCTCCCTGCCGTGCCAGACTGTTCAGGCGCGCACGTTTCAACAAGGCCGCCTGAGCAGCGGGAACATTTTCCGGTTTACCTTGCCACGCCTCCAGTACGGGTTGCTGCAGGGCGCGGCCGAAGGAGCTGCTCAGCTGCCATGGCGCATTGCCGCGCAACTGGTTGATAGCGTTGAGATTGGCTGTCGCCTCTTCCGGGCCCTGGCCCCCGGACAAAAAATTGATGCTGGGAACTGCCGCAGGAACCGTGCGTTTCAATATTTTCAGAGTCGCCCCGGCCACCTCTTCAGGCTCCGCCCGCCTGCATTCCTTGCCCGGCAGCACCATGTTCGGCTTCAGGATCATGTGTTCCAGCACGACGCCATGGATGTGCAATGCGTGGAATACCGCATGCAGCACATGCTCGGTGACCACCGCACAGCGATCAATGTCGTGATCACCGTCCATCAGCACTTCCGGCTCGACAATGGGAACCACGCCGTGGGCCTGGCAGGTCGCCGCATAGCGCGCCAGCATCTCGGCGTTGGCGAGCCGGCCCGGTAACGAAGGATTGTGCTGTGTAACCGGATACACTTCACGCCATTTGGCGAACCTTGCTCCCTGTGTCCTGTATCCGTCGAGACGATCGCCCAGGCCATCAAGACCAAAAGTAATCAAGTCGCCTTTGGCACCTTCCAGCGGCCCGGTGCCCTTGTCCACCTTGATGCCGGGAACAATCTTTTGCGCCCACGCCACCTCCGGCATGGGCCTGCCGTCATCGGTTTTCTGACCCAGAGTCTCCTCGAATAGTATCACCCCGCAAATGTACTCGCCCAGACCCGGAGCGGTGAGCAGTAACTGGCGGTAGGCGCGCCGCGTTTCCTCGGTGGATTCGAGATTGATCGCGTCGAAGCGCTTCTTGATGGTTGGTGTGCTTTCATCCGCCGCGAGGATCCCGCGCCGATCATCGACCATGTCTTCGATGGTCTGCGATAATGCCTGCTCTGCGCTCATGTCGATCACTCCAAACTTGCTGCGTGGCGAGCTATTCTATCAGAAGCGCCTGACAACTGCTGTCATGTGAGTGACACCGGGCACACTGCGACGCAACGAATTTTCGAGACATCCGACCTGAATAATCTCTTTGATCAGCTGCTGGAATAACCGGGGCAATTCACGACTTTTTTAGGGTATAGTTCCTGTATATTGCTTATTTTGACTAGATAAGGAAAACACAAAGTGGCATCTAACGAAGGGCGGGTTCACTTCTCACTCGCCGGGTACAATTTTAACCCAGACGATGTAACGCGTATTCTCGGTATTGAGCCGACGGCTGTCGACAGGGCGGGTGCGCAGGGCGAACTGGACAAGCCAGTAATCAGTTCCTGGGAGATCTCTACAGAAATATTTACAGATGATCTGGACGTTTATGAGCTGACCAATGAGCTGATTAAAAAAATCGAGCCTAAAAAGGACAAGCTCATGGAGTTGATCAAGCAGCTTAATTTGTCACCAAGAGTTGGAGTGGTGTTACTTATCTCTCCAGACCAGGAGGGCACTAGTCCTGACGTTGGTTTCGGAGCCAGAGCAATCCGCTTTCTGGCTGAAATAGGTGCGTTTATTGATATTGATTATCAAATCTCCAGGCGAGTTTGATCTCGCCTATAGAGTTGGCAGGCGAACTTGTCTAAGACTCACAGGCAACATAGCTGCGGACTCCGACTTCGGTGAAGTCGGTAAAGCATCGCCCTTTTTTACATGATCCACCCTGAAATCACGCCTGCCACACAGGGGCGGATTACTAAGGAAGCTCTGAAAAAATCTGGTAAGAATCAGGCTGAGATAAAAGTGTTCCGATTCGCTGTGAAGTGAGCTGTAATAGTTGCTCTATTGCGGCGAACTTCACGGTGAATCGGGGCGCTTTTAGCCAGTATGAGCTTATCATGACTTATTCAGAGCTTCCCTAAATTATTTATTGCCTGAATTCCGGTTGCATTAACTAACAGCAACTGTGTTTTCAAAAAGCCCTATTCGGACTGGAGAACACGGTATGGCTCTCCGCTTCGAAACGCGGCATTGACAATGATCAACAGCTTACGCATAGCGGCAACCAAAGCAACTTTTTTGGGTTTTCCGGCACAGACCAGGCGCTGGTAAAAGTTTCTCATGCGGACGTCGTGACGAACCGCCGACAGCGTTGCCAGAAACAATGCTGTCCGAACACCATAGATGTGCCGCCATTTTCAACATCCTGCTAAAGAACCGCAGAAAACAAACTGTGTCCAAGTGCTTCTCTGCGGCTCTATTGCGCCGTATTGGTTACGCTGTGAGCATACATCTTTTGAAGCCCACAGGGCCTCGCAGCGTTACGGTTTTTTCGGAGTAACGTACTTAACCTCTTTCTGGAAATCTTCCCAGATGGTTTCGTATCCAACGTAACCCTTATCATTCGCCGGCTTCTGACGAGTGGTCAGAAAGCGTGATTTACCGTCAGGGATTTTTGATTTTGCTTTGGATTTCTCGCTCATATTTTCACCTATTGCTAAGAGGCCAGAATAGCCGCTGCGCGAAGTTGCAGCTGAAAACTATTTTGACTGTATTGCTTTTTCATCTTCCAGATACAAATATGTAAGCATTCATGAAACCTGGATAATTCATGAAAGCATTAAAAAACCGTTTTTAACCTGCTTCCAATTCAACTTTTTTAATAGAGGAGGCCAGTGACTGTACCTTGATGAACTGCTCCTCGCAATGCTTCCTGCATAAGGGCTGGAGGGCGTTATCAAAACATTCTATGATAAGCTCAAATTCGTCCATCGCCTCTTCTGCCATTACTGCATCCTTGGTTAATTCTGCCAATACGCCTCGTGCAGTTGATTTGTTGACTCGGCACAGTACCGCCAAATGGAAAGGAAGCTGTTGTTCCATGCAGACGGTGAGAGCAGTATCATAAGATATTACCGCTTCTTCCAGAAGCTCTGCATTTTCTTCAGATTCACCCAGGTGGTGTAACACCGCCCCAAGATTATTGTGAGTCGCTGCCATTTCCAAAGCATTATCTTCTGCATCAAGCGCTGCAAGAGCGTTTTTATAGGCGACGACAGATTTCTGGAAAGTCCGGGTTCCCGTAAGGAGCATACCGTGTGCATGAAAAGTACTTCCCAGTTGATGCATGGCAGATGCCCATTGTTCCGGATTTTTCTCTCGAGACCATTCGAGCAATGCATTCGTATAGGCAACAACAGATGACTTAAGCAATTTGGAATCACCCTGCAGTCTGCCAAGAGCTTGCGTTGCTGTTCCCAGATTATATTGAGTTGCAGCCCACTCCTGTGGATTCTCTTCCTGGCTCGATACTTCCAGCGCACTGTCGAACAAGGCTATCGCTTTTTCAAACAAGTCAGCGTCTTCTGACCGCTGAGCAAGTGCGGCAAGTATATTGCCCAAGCTATTCTGTAAAGCTACCCGGTCTAACGGGGAATCTTTTAGGGAGGTACTGTTCAGTATTTTTTCAAGTGTTTCGCGCGCGCTTTCCAGTATACTGGAATTGTAACGGAGTTGTTCATAATTACCACGAGTGTAAATAAAGTTATCCCGCACCGCCGCACCGGTATTTGCGATATCTTCCTCAGCCGCCAAGCCGTGTGACAGGCTTATATAGTGTTCAATAGCCTCTATCAGTGCTTTATTGCTAGGATATAAAACGTAGTTATTTGAGAATTTCATTGATATCCGGGTCTGCTCCAACCGCACCGCCAAGGTCAATTTCTTCATCAGTAGCATCACGAATAGTCAGAACTTCCAGCCTGAAAACTACATCTCTACCACATAGCGGGTTGTTTCCGTCTACAGTCAAGGTTTCGTCATCAAAGCGAGTGACGATAAAGTTCCTGGGCTCGCCTTTTTCGTTTTCCATAGTGATGGTCATGCCGATTTCACGATATTCTTCCGGTACATTTTCGATACGATCCGTAAATACCAGCGATTCATCTCTCTCGCCGTATAATAATTTTGTATCGACGGGCACCTCGATTATGTCACCGACCTTTTTCCCATCCAGTGCTGCTGTCACCTGCTCAGACAAAACATCATTCACGCCGTGGACATAGCCCAGCGGATAATCGATGGTGACAAGTATATCGCCCGTTTTCACATCGATGACTTTGTAATTCAGCTCGACAAACTTTTCTTTTCTAATTATTTCTGACATTACTATATTGGACTTCCTTAACAAACTTTCCTGGATGGATCGGTGTTAAAAGAGCGTGGCGCCAAATATCTTCACTTTATCCTTTTCATAGCCCAGAACGAGCCTGCCAAGCCATTCACCTTCTTTTTTGGCATGCATTTGCTTGTACAGTACTGTCACATGTTCTCCGCGGCGAATCATACCGAGATATT
>QOAV01000177.1 GCA_003972845.1 Gammaproteobacteria bacterium | reverse complement strand
TGCGGTCCCCATCGGTTTGAATGTAGGCGCCATCGAATTGGAATTTCACGGGCGTTGCCTTTGTGTTTGCGATGAACGCGCCTTCCACTTGCAGCACGACGCCGCCTTCGGTGGCGGAGGCTTCCAAGGCATCGAGCAAGTCACTGGTCAATTTTTCATTGGCGGTGGATTTGTTCAGTGTGACTTGTCGCGCAAACGAGCCGGAAAAACCGGTGCTACCTTCCAGCACCATTTCCCAGACGGGATCGAAGGCCCGTCGTCCACCCCATGTGAGCTGCCACATCTTGCGCTCGGGAATGCCCTCGGCGGTGCGGCATTGCGCGTGGGCAACATGAGCCGCAAGTTCGGCGGAGACATCCCCTGGAGCCGCTCGCACAACTCCGGCCGGGACGCTGACCTCGCGTTCTACGTGGTCGATGCCGAGGGCAGGTGAGGAGGCGAGAGCCTCAGCGCCATGGCGCAGCGCGCGCAAATCTCTCGATCCCAGCGCACCTTGCCCGGGCCGGTCTGTGGCTCGCCGGAGCAGGCAGACAGCCACGCCACCAATCCAGCCAACAGCAGGAACCCGGGAAACGGCGGCCTGAAATTCATTGCTCGCTCCCCTTCTCTGCTTCCTCCATGACGATGCCATTGAGCAAGCCAGCATATCGCGATAATACGCCGAGGAAACGCAACCGGTCCGGTCCAGCGACCGGGCCCGACCAAACCAGGCCATCTCCTGATTCGACAAAGCCCCATTCGCGCACGGTGCTGGCAAATGCCGAATCAGGACGCGTCAGCCGGACACTGCAATTCAGCACGCTGTCCATATCCACCGCATCAGCTACATGGTCGTCCAGCACCACTTTGCCCTGATCCAGCTCGATGACGCGATTCACCAACGCCGCCACTTCGTCGAGGCGGTGGCTGGAAATGATCATGGCGGCGTCATTCTGTTTTTCCGCCAGCAACTTGAACAGCACATGGCGAGCCTCCGGATCGAGGTTGGCCGCGGGCTCGTCCATTACCAGCACATCGCAGTCCCGTCCCAGGGCAATGGCAATCAGCAATTTTTGTTTCTGGCCACCGGATAATTTGACGAACGGATGCTTGCGAAAAGAACCTGCCGCCAGACCCAGTTGCTCGGATACCGCATACATTTTTTCCGGATCACTGTCACACACACCGGCGGCGAAATTGATCAGCTGTTGCACGGGCATTTTCAGCGGTGGTGGTATCTGCGGTACAAACCCGACGCGCTTGAGAATTTCCGTGCGGTGTGCTCGCACTTCCTTGCCTGCGAGAGTGACCTCGCCGTCACAGATATACTCGCCCAACAGGCAGCGAATCAGCGTGGTTTTTCCGGCGCCATTGGAACCCACCAGCGCCACACGATCACCCTGCCCTATGCTCAGGCTGATTTTGTCGAGCACAGTGGTGCGACGGAATGTCTTGGAAACCTTGTCGAAGCGAATCATGAATTATCTTTCTGGAAAATTCGGAGGCGGAGCTTACCACTAGCCGCCCCCGTTTAAACTAGTTTTAGCGGGCTGTTAGAGCAA
This sequence comes from Gammaproteobacteria bacterium, assembly GCA_003972845.1. Lineage (GTDB taxonomy): Bacteria > Pseudomonadota > Gammaproteobacteria > QOAV01 > QOAV01 > QOAV01. Next base: position 4,390 of record QOAV01000177.1, on the reverse strand, counting down.
ATCGCCCAATCCCTTGAATTTGTAGGTCAGCGAGCCGGTGGGACAGGTTTCGACGCAGCGCCCGCAGCGTGTGCAGTCCGCGCCCAGCTCTACATGCATGCCCTGCGCCCGGCCCTTGATAACGGTATTGAGCACATGGGGTACCAGACATACCTTGCGGCACTCGCCTTCGTGGAAACAGCTTTCCAGATGGTATTCCACTTTTAACGGCGACACGGCGCCAACAAAGCCGTAGGTCAGGCCAATAGGACAGGCGTAGCGGCACCAGGCGCGTCGGGAATAAAAAATCTCAAACAACAGCAGCAGCGCCACCCACAGCAGGGCCAGACCGGGACCATAGATCAGCGCACGACTGAGAATGCCGGTAGGCGAAATGAATTCAAAAACCGTGTAACCGGTAACAAACGCCAATACCGCGAAGATCACCCAGAACCAGGTGCGCGCGCGACGATCGAACGGATGATCCTTGACGATGCCTTTGGCGGCCAGTTTTTCGTGCAGCATTTCCGCCCATTCCGCCACCAGATGATAGGGACACACCCAGGAACAAAAGGTACGGCCGCCCAGCAGCCACCAGAAAATGAACACGGTTGTGGTGCCAATGACCAGATTGATGACCACATGCTTGAAAGCCAGCATGACCTGCAACGCTGAATTAAGGTCTGCCATGTGAAAACCGACAACGCGCGATGCTGTCAGCGCGCCCTCCACCAGCTGCACGTCGAAATAATAGGAAATGACAAACAGCAGATTCACGAAAATGAGCGTCGCCCAGCGCCTTCTGCGCCATACTTTGGGCGGCTTCTTTTCTTTCAGTTCAGCCAACTCGGCATGAATCGCAGCAATGCGCTCCTTGTCGTTCTTCTTTTTGCCGTGCAACTCGAAGACTTCCACCGGCACTTCATTTTTCGGGATGCGCCTCGGTGGATTGCCCAGCAACTCCGACAGAGAATCTTTCAGTTTCATACGCGTTTCCCCGTTCTGTTTTCATTCGATTCGACCACGATGACAGCGGGATCGACCGGACAGATCATTTCACACACGCCACAACCAACGCAGCCATCGAGTATTTCCGGTTTCATCTTTTTCACGCCATTCTCATCGGATATTTCCACCAGACGAATGGCGCGTCTGGGCGGGCACTGGTTTTTGTCACCGGAAGGCGGCTTGCCCGCGTCACACTGATTCGCACGAATTTCAATAGGACACTGCCGCACACAAAGGTCACACAACTCCAGATCATAGGGATGATCGGCGACCGGTATGGCCTTCCAGCGATCAATCTCTTCGTATCGCAACACGCCATCAAAACCGGCGCCACGCGCCTTGCCCTTGAAGCCTTTGCCCTGCACCGCCAGACAGGCGCCGGGGCGCACGACTTTGGCCACGCCGATATCGACCTGGTGCGAATAATCCACTTCGTGCGTTAGCGCACCCGTTGGACAGGCAAGCACGCACTGCAGACCGTCGCAGGAAAAATCACAGGCCTGATTACGCGCTTCGATATGGGGCGTTCCAATGCCATAACCGTCCACCATGTCTGTCAGCTTGATGGCCTCCACCGGACACACCTGAACACATTGTCCGCATTTGATGCAGGAAGCCAGAAATTTGTGCTCGATCAAAGCGCCGGGCGGTCGCAGACGTTTCACCCAGCCTTTGACCACGGGTATGTAGCCCAACAGCGCCGCGCCGACCACACCACTCATCAAAGCCATGGTGCGCAGAAACTGCCGGCGCTCCTTTTTTTTCTTCAGGTTCGATGTCGCCCTGCCCTTTTTGTCAAACATGATCAGTCACCCGTCGTCAGAGTTTGTCTCGTGCTTCACGCAGCAACTGTAACGCGCTTTTTTTGCGCTCCTCAGGCTGCTTTTCCGCGTTTTTGCCTGGCTTCGCTGCTTCCATGATCTGATCCAGTCTGGCTACCACCGGCATCTTGTCCCGAACCAGTAACTGCGGCTTGGAAAACGGCGCCAGCCGTTCAAGAAAATCCAGCGTTTCCAGCATGGGAGAACCTTTGAAGAATTGCGCATAAGGTTCGTCACGCCATAACCGGTCAGCATAGGCGTATAATTCATACGGCTTGTCGCCGATACCGTCGCCATCCTGATCGAAACCTTCGTAATCGCTCCAGAAATTGTCCTCCCAGATATTCTTGTTGGCGGTGCCGCGACCGCTGACCACGACCTGCGTCAAATTTCCGGCAAACCCGTTTTTTTTGAACACATTGCCGTGCCATTCGTTGAGAAAACGCACGCCTATGCCATTATAAGCAACCAGATTGTTGGTGAACGTATTGGTGGTATCCGGCTGGAACGGCGATACGTCTATATAAAATCCGGTGGAACAATACAGAATCTGGTTGTTTTCGATGGTGAGATCCGAGGTTTCCTTGAAGCCAATACCCAGGCCGGTTGGACCAGCCGCGTGGGTAATCCGGTTGTTTCTCACGATAACGCCATCGCTATACATGAGAAAGATGCCGACCTGGTTGTTGTTGTAGACGTTACCTTCCACCAGATTGTAGCGCGAATACATGAAATGCAGTGAATAGCGGCTGTTGGAGCCGGTATTTCGCAATATCTCATTATCCGCCGAGTACCACACCACCATGTCACGTACATGGTTGGTAACGTTATCGGTGATCTTGTTGTTGAAACTGTACCAGAGTCGCACCGAGTCGCCACGCTGGCCTATGCCGAAATTCAGTTTGGAACTGATGGTATTGCGCCGCACTATGTTGTTTTTTGATTGTTGCAAGTCCACGCCAAACAGACAGTCATCAATGACGTTATCCTTGATGACATTGAAGTTTCCACGCACATGTACACCGGAATCAATGTCATTGGCCGACTCGCCGGAATTGGTCAGATGCAGACCCTTCAGGGTGGCTCCGTTGGTATCCAGCAACACCACCGTGCCCTTGCCGCCGTTATCGATAGTGACCTTGCCCTGGCCGTCGATAACCATGGGCTTGTCGACAATGACAGGACCGGCATAGGTGCCTGGCGGCGGCTTCAGAACGCCATTTTCTTCGGTAGCGTCAACCAGTGCCTGGAACGAAGGATAACCGGCAAAAGCCGCTGACTGGAAAACCGCCGCACACAACACAAGAACGATGGTTTTGGCAGCCAGCGACCATGAAAAGTCAGCTGTCATCTTTCGACATTTTCAGCCGGATCAGCGCCGCCAGCGCCAGCAAGGCGGCCAACAACAGCATCAGGTAAAAGCCAATGGATGGATAGGAATGGGTGGTAAACTGAGCCACCTTGCCCTGTCCCAGCACCGTCGGCATGAACGGCTTTACGGTAAAGGCACCCATCTGGTTCAGACGATGGCCATACCACCAGAGCCAGCCGGAATACTCGATAACAAAAAACACGGGCAGCGCCATGGGCACCAGTATCATGAGCCAGTACAACAAGCCCTTGCCCTTGCGAGCGCCCCAGAGCAACAACAGCATGGCGCCGATAATGCCCCAGAACACGATGGTCGCGACCGCAGACATGGTTTTCACCATGGGATTGATTTCGGCCGGGTTATTGAAATAACGCCCCAGACTGGCCTTGTAGTGCCAGCGCATCATTTGCGAACCGCTGCCTTCCCAAGATTCCCGTTCAGCTGAGGGCAGGCGATCCTGATAACGTTCGAAAGTCGCTCGCAAATGATCGATGTTTTCCATCTTTTCGGATTCGTCACCAGCCTTGCCAGCTTCAATGTTCGCAGATTTGGCGGTCTGACTCGCGGATTTTGCCAGCGATGCCTTGAGCCGATCGAGAATATCGTTACCGGTCATGCCGGGGGCGCCAGTTTCCTTTTCGGTATCCTGGTCCAGCGCCGCGACCAGAGCATGAAGATAACCGGCTGTTTGATATTTCAGGCCGTCCTTGCCATACCAGGTCATGGCCATCCACACCGCAATGGCGCCAAAACCCACGCTCAAGATCATCATGCGGATCTTCGGTTTGGTACACATGAATCCCAGCAGCATAACCACCAGCAGAGCCACCAGAAACGGCGAAAAAGCACGCTCTATAACACCGCCAGCGGCAATGGGATACATGCCAACATAATGGTTGATTGTGTCCATTTCATGCACACAGTTCAGGGCTTCTGTTTCGACCACCTCGTCGCTGTTGCGGATGGTGCAGCCGTTTTGCACACTGTCCATGTGGAACAGAATACGGATCCCTTGCGGGAAGGTTGCCTCGGGATAATTGGGGGCCGTCAGAGACACCCACCAACCGGGCGACACAAAGGAAAACCCGATCAAAACCACCGAGATAAGAACCAGCACACGGTATACAATACCGCGGCGTGAAGACGACGCCTGTTCCATAGCTAACCTGTCTATTAGTTAAATGTGTCCCGGACAGGGGCAACCTGTCCG
>QOAV01000176.1 GCA_003972845.1 Gammaproteobacteria bacterium | reverse complement strand
CCACGCTCAGCATCTGCCCGAGCAAACGCCGCAGAAACAGACGCGAAAACAGGAAACTGCGCTGTTTTTCCCCGCGTACCAATCGGTTTGCACGCTGGTGCTCCTGCTTGCTTAAACAACTGAGATCCATGCTTTCAAGCACGGCGGGATCAGGTATTTCAGCCAGGTACAGAACGATTTCACCCTTACCCGGCTTTGCCTGTCCGCCTGTTGAATTCGTTTTCCTGCGCCCCATATTAGCCATTATCATTCACATAACCGTACAGGAAAATGGCTGAAAGCAAACATATCGTCTGTCCCCATTGTGACAGCGTCAACCGCATTCCAGCGGACAAATTAACAGCAAACCCGAAATGCGGCCGCTGCAAGCAGGCATTGTTCACGGGCGAACCGGTCGCCCTGAGCAGCGCCAGTTTTGACAAGCATATCACCCGCAATGACATCCCGGTCATCGTCGATTTCTGGGCGCAATGGTGTGGCCCATGCAAGATGATGGCGCCGGCATTTGCCCAGGCGGCGGCCGAACTGGAACCGCATATACGGCTGGCGAAAGTGGATACCGAGCAGGCGCAGGATATTGCCGCGCGGTTTAATATCCGCAGCATTCCTACGCTGGCTGTTTTCCGTAATGGCCAGGAAATCACTCGTCAAGCCGGCGCCATGGATGCCCGTTCGCTGATTCAGTGGGCGCGCCAGTTCGCGTAGCCTGAGCGGACTATTCCGCGTTCCACACGGCCACCAGCAGGAACAACCAGCCGAGCAGAAAGGCGATGCCGCCAAATGGCGTGATCATGCCCAGCTTGCCAATACCGGTCAGGGCCAGCACATACAGGCTGCCGGAAAACAGGACAACACCAATAATCATCGAACGGACGGCCCAGACCAGCATTCTGGCATCGGGCAGAAACCGTGCCAGCAAGCCAATGATCAGTAAAGCCAGCGCGTGAAACATCTGGTACTGTACCGCAGTATGCCACACCGCCAGCGCCTGCGGTGTGAGCATGGTTTTCAGGCCATGGGCGCCAAATGCGCCCAGCGCCACAGCCAGAAATGCAAACAACGTCCCGAAGGTCAAACTCGATTTATTCATGAAAATAAAACTATCCGGCGACAGGCAACTGGAACTGTCGCGATTTGAAGAAGAAGAGCTGGATATTACCAGCAAAAGCCCGGCTCTGTATTTCAGCGCTCTTGCCATGTTCGTGGCGTCCCTGGGACGCTGCACCTACGCCACCCTGGCCGTATATGGCGACCGTCAGGACATCGACCCGGAAAACATCCGCATGAAGCTGACATGGCAATTTGCGGAAAATCCAACGCGCTATGAAAAGATCGTGATGGACATTTTCTGGGAGCAACTGCCGGATTCACGCATCAAGGCTGCGCAGCGTGTTGCCCACCATTGCACCATCCACAATACCATCCATGATTGCGTCGAGATTGAGACCAAGGTGTTCAACGTTCCTCGATAATCGGCAGCACCACTTTCTCTCCCACCTTGTGACGCGGTTGGAGTATGTCCGGGTTGAAGCGCCGCAGCAGCCACAGCGGAATCTTGTTGCGGTCAGCGATACTGACGCCTGAGTCACCTTGCTGCAGCACATACACTTTGCTGCCGGTCACCCTGAAATGCTCGAAAAACTGTGATTGCAGCGCACGATGATAGGCAATGCGTTTTTCCTCGAACTGTCGCTTGTGCGCCTCATCCCTGATCGGCAGCTTCAGTTTCTGGCCAAGCCGCACAAACCGGCCCTTTTTGATGCCGTTCAGGCGTCGTATGCGGCTGGACACGCCGCCTCCCAGCCAGTCCGCGTAATGCCCGAGAGTTTCATCCGGCTGCACCCGCACCTCCCAGCGCAGCTTTTTACCTTTACCTTTTTTCGTCACGTAAAAATGATCGGTAGAACCGAATGACTGCGCCACTTCCTGCGCCGTGGAATCCGATTGCCGGTCATCCGGTGACTCCGCCGTCATGGAAACAAATACTTCGCCACGATCTGAACCAGCCGGTGCTTTCTCCGCGGGCGGAGATTCTTTCGCCAGCAATTCCGCCAGCACGAAGGACTTTGCACCCCGGGACGTACCACCCTGCTTCTGTTTAAAATTTTGTTTCTGTGCCTGCCGGTCTGGCGATTTACCCAACCCTTTCCACAACGAAACCATAAGCTCCTGTTGTTTCTCACCAGAGCTGGTTGAGGTATCCGGGGAAGCGGGCTGCGCCTTGTTGCGCGCCACCGATAACGACGACTGCACCACTTTTTTTTCCTTGCCGGGAATAATCACCGTCTGCCCGGCCACCAGTTTTTTATCTTTTCCCAACTTGTTCTGGCGTACCAGATCAGCGCACAACATGCTGAATTTTTTCGCCACCTCACACGCTGTATCGCCTTTTGCCACCTTGTAGATCCGGTCAGGCGTGCGCACGACCTCCACCGGCAGGTCCATGATGGCGTCGGTGGAAAAAGCCTTGCCACCGAAAATGCGCTGGCGTGCGTCAGCAATGGTTTTTTTCAGTATGATGCTGCCGCCGGGAATGGTCAGAATCTGACCAATGCGTATAAAGCCGCGCTTGCCCAGCCTGTTTTCCTTTATCAACTGCCGGCAGCTGACCTTGTACCTGTTCGCTATGCCGCAGGCCGAATCACCTTTGCGTACGCGATAATGCTGCAACCGGCGCGGGGGCTTGTCCGCCGCGCTGTCCTGCAAAGCGGCAATCTTGCTGTCCCAGGATCCAAACATCTTTTTCGGCAGTCGCAGCACATAGCCACGGGGAATCAGGTGCTGGCCCTTCCACACACCGCTGGTCAACGCCGGGTTCAGCTTTTTCAACTTGTCTTTCGAAACGCCAAAATGCGAAACCACGGTACTCACCCGCAAAGGCTGTTTCAGGGCAAACTGGGCGGTATCCCTGGGCCTGTTTTGCGACACACCGGAAAAATACTGATCCGCGTGAGTGGCCACATGACGCGCCGCCAGGAAACTGGCGTAAAAATTTTTCACCGCCACCTGAAAACTCTCACTTTTGTAGTTCTCCAGCACCTTGACGAAATCGACTCCCACCGCGCGCATGGCGCGCAGCATGCCGTTGAGGCCGTAATTGTATGAAGTGATAACGAACGGGAAGATTTCGGCTATGGTCACGTCAGGTTTGATCTTGCGCGCTTCTGGAGCAAGCACCTCAAAACTGTGCTGCAAATAGCGAATGGCGGCCAGGGTCGCCAGCTCCGGATCCATACGTTCATCCAGCACCGGGTTCACTTCCAGGCCGAGATGACGGGCGGTAGCCGGCATCAGTTGCCAAAGACCAGCCGCACCAACGCGGGAATAGGCCTCGGGATTGTAGGAGGACTCCACAAACGGCAGATACTGCACACCATCGGGCAGGCCGAATTCCGTCAGCGCCTGCGCCACCCGGGACTGATGCTCTCCAAAGCGCTGAACGCCTTTACGAAAGCGGTTGGAATTGCCGGACTGGCATCGAATGCGGTCCGCCGCCTTGCGTATTTCCGAGGCGCGCTCACCGGCAAACAGACTGGCAATGCGTTTTTCCTCGCCCTGCATGGCGCCGCCGGAGGCCTTTTTTTTCGCCACGGACTGCAACAAAGCAGCCAGACGGGATCGTTCGCGCTTGATATCCGCAGGCGTGCTGCGTCCGCCGCAGGCGCCTTTGCGGTGCAGCACCGAATACACCCGCTCCGGCACCTTGCGATCGTGAAAAACCGCTGTGTCGATATTGTGCAGGGAAAACACATCTGCCCAGAAATCCACCCGCCGTTGCAGGCCCGGCGGACACAGGAAATCCGTGCCGCATTGCACATTATGGTGCCGCGGCAGGTATTCCGCATACGCGGACAGGCTCACCAGAAACAAAAACAAAACCGGGATGATACGCATTTTCAGGCTACTGTTTTATGTATGAAATGGAACAAATCCGCACAGGCTGACTCTCAGCATACAGTATATTTTTCATCTGACGACAGCGATTATAGAAAATCTGGCGGCAACTTGCCCGGTGCTGGTGAATCCGATAGTTTGCCAGCGTTTTACCAATTCACAAGGAGTATTGATCACCGATGGTTATCCTGTTCGGTGGGGAAAAAGGAGGAACCGGCAAGACTACGCTGGCGACCAATCTGGCGGCCTTTCTGGCCACTCAGGATATGGATGTTCTGCTGGTGGATATCGACCCGCAGGGATCATCTGCCACCTGGGCCAACACACGCTGGCAATACAGCCTGCGCCCGCTGATACCCTGTGTGCAAATATCCGGCGATATTTCCCGGCAAATCTGGAAACACAACAATAAACACGAGTACATTGTCATAGACGCTGGCGGTGGCGATACTGCGGAACTGCAATCGGCGTTGCGCACTGCCGATGTATTCTGCATGCCTATCAAGCCTTCGCAACTGGATTTGTGGACGGTGCAGCGCATGGATGAGCTGCGGGTGGAAACCCTGGGCGTCAACGGCGACATGGAAACCTATGCCATCCTGTCCATGGTGCCCGCCAACCCGGCGTTGAACGAGGCTGGCGATACGGTGGCGGCTTTACAAAGCTACCCCGGCATCCTCATAGCGCCAGTATTGATTCAGGACAGAAAATCCTACCGCGACGCGGCGCGTGTCGGTAAAAGCGTGGCTGAAATTGGCGATCCCAGGGCTTCCCGGGAGATATTACAACTCGCCAGTTTCATCTTCGGCATCGAGTAACAGACTTCGCTTTTCAGCAAGATGCTCGGCCAGCCAGGTAGCCAGCATGGTCAGCAATACCGAGCAGGCGAACACATAGATGCCGTAGTGCACTTCCAGGCTCACCAGCCCGCCCAGCTTGATGCTGACGAACAATATCGCCACGATCATCACGTCCAGCATGGACCATTTGCCATAGTGCGCCAGCAGGCGCAGCCAGCGGTCCAGCTTTCTGGTCGTGGAGTAGCGCAGATTGGCAATCACCGTCAGCAACCCCAGTTTCAGCACCGGCAACACCAGGCTGAACAGCGTAATCAGGAAAAAAAGAAACCATTCTTTTTCTTCAAACAAGGCGCGTATGCCGCTGACAACGGAAAAAGTATTGGTAATGAAAAACAGTTTTTTCAGAGTCATGATCGGCGCAGTGACGCCAACCACATAAGTCACGGCCGCCGCCAGCAGCAGACCATTCAAAAGCCAGATGCGTTTGGGGAAATGCTGGCGCAGGGAAGGCATACCGGGAAACCCTTTACAGCACCATGATGATGTCGTCGTGGCCGCTCAGTTCGCGGTACAGATCATCCAGCTGCCGCTGGCTGTCGGCGGTAAATTTCACCGTGGCGGCATGATATTTTCCTTTGGAGCTGGGACGTATGGTCACAGCATCGGCGGGCAACTCCGGCACATGCCGGTTGACGATATCCCGGATCAGGTCTTCGAAACTCACATCGCATTTTCCGAAAGCCTTCAGGTTGAAATCGCAGGGAAACTCCATCAGGGTGTCCTTGTTTTCGGTCATGCTCAACTCCCGGCTCTACGCACATCAATAATATTGGGCAACTGCCCGATTTGGCTCAATACCCGATCAAGTTGGGCCATATCCGGCAATTCCAATGTCAGGCGCATGTGGGCCGACTGGTCCCTGCTGCGTAACTGACTTTTCACATTCATCACATTGATTTTCTCATCCGCCAGCAATGCGGTTATGTCGCGCAGCAGCCCGGGACGATCCACCGCTGTCACCTGCACATCCACCGGCCAGTTTTCCTGCTGCTTCGCACCCCATTCCACATCGATCACTCGCTCCGGAGATTGCTCCAGATAATGCAGCAGATTGGGACAGGCAGCGCGGTGTATGGTCACTCCCTTGCCGCGGGTGATATAGCCTTTCACCGGCTCGCCTGGCAATGGTTTGCAGCATTTCGCCACCTGCGAAACCAGGCCGGACACCCCGTCGACATGTAT
>QOAV01000201.1 GCA_003972845.1 Gammaproteobacteria bacterium | reverse complement strand
CAGAGGCTCGGCCGGCAATTCTCCGCTCTGGCGCAGAATCCGGCGATTTTGCATCACATGGGCAACATCATCTTCGGTGTGGCTGGCCGGATTCATACTGTTCCACGGCGCAACGCTGACGCCGCCATTGCGGGTCGTAGAAACCGCCCGGATATTGGCCGGCGCGGGCCAGTCGGGGAAAATCCAGTCCTCAGTCGCGGTATGGATCATGTTGCTCCGCATCTTCCCTGAGGGCGCGGTTCAGCTCCCGCATGTCTTGCGGCAACGGCGATTTCCACTCCAGATATTCACCGGACGCGGGATGCTCCAGGCCCAGTTTGGCGGCATGCAGGGCCTGGCGGCGAAAACCGCGTAAAATGTCTGTCAGCTCATCATCCGCGCCGGGCGGGATGCGCAGGCGCTTGCCATACACCGGATCACCCACCAGCGGGTGGTCGATGTGGGTCATGTGTACGCGAATCTGGTGGGTACGTCCGGTTTCCAGGCTGACATCCAGCGCCGTATGGGCGCGAAAATGCTCACGCACCCGATAGTGAGTCACCGAAGGCCGGCCGGAGCCGCGCACCACCATGCGCTTGCGATCGTTGCGGTGGCGACCGACAGGTTCATCCACCGTGCCGCCAGCCACCATGCTGCCGTTGACCACAGCGATGTACTGGCGCTTCAGGCTGCGGGTTTTCAGCTGATCGGTGAGTGATTGCCGGGCCAACTCTGTTTTAGCCACCACCAGCAGCCCGGATGTCAGCTTGTCCAGCCTATGCACGATACCCGCCCGCGGCAGTTCCGCCAGCGCCTCGTGATGAAACAACAGCGCGTTGAGCAAGGTGCCCCGCATGTTGCCTGCGCCGGGATGGACCACCAGCCCGGCCGGCTTGTCGATGACCAGCAGCTGTTCATCTTCATGCACCACATGCAGCGGGATCGGCTCGGCCTCATCCACCAGAAGATCCGGCTCCGGCGGAGTGATCTCCACAGTCTCGCCACCTGCCACCTTGAATTTTTTTTTCGCCTCACCGGCCGACAGCGCCACCCGGCCCTGCGCCAGCCATTTTTGTATGGCGCTGCGGGAATGATCCGGCAATAAAACAGTCAACACCGCATCAAGACGTTTCCCCCGGTGTTCTTCGGGAATTTGCAGGCGAATGGTTTCTGCGCTTTTCTGGTCAGTTATCTGGTTCACAGGGCCGGGTTCATGTTAAGTTCTTGTCACTCTATCGATCGCCCGGAAGATTACCATAATGCGCCAACTCGCTTCCCGCATGCTGCTTGTTTTTACCGCGTTTTTGCTCATCGGCGGCTGCGCTGCCCTGAAAAAGGATTATGACGAAACCGCTGACTGGTCAGCACAGAAAATTTTCGAGGAAGGCAAGAAAGAGCTGGCCGACAAGCATTACGAAGACGCCATCAAATACTTTGAGCTGGTGGAATCGCGCTACCCCTACGGCCCCTATGCCACCCAGGCGCAACTGGAAACGGCCTACGCCTATTACAAATACGAGGAACCGGAATCGGCCATCGCCGCTGCCGACCGCTTCATCCGCCTGCACCCCACTCACCCGAACGTGGACTACGCCTGGTATCTGAAAGGTCTGGTGAATTTCGCCGACAAACAGGGCGTGTTTGATTTCCTCAGCGGTCAGGGCGATCTCAGCGACCGCGACCCGAAGGCGGCAAAAGAGGCATTTGACGCTTTCACCGAGCTGGTAGAGCGTTTCCCCGACAGCAAATACGCCCCCGATGCGCGCCAGCGACTGGCTTATCTGCTCAATGCCCTGGCCCGGCACGACATCCAGGTCGGCCGGTTCTATCTGCAGCGCGGCGCCTGGGTGGCGGCGGTCAATCGCGCCAAATACGTGATTGAACGCTACCCCGACACACCGGCGGTAGAAGACGCATTGGCCATCATGGCCGAAGCCTATATTCAAATGGACATGCCCGACCTGGCGGCCGACGCCAGACGCGTTTTGCAACTCAATTACCCCGACAGTGCGTATCTAAAGAAACTGGACAAGCTGGCAAATAAATAAATTCTTTTATTTTTCATGAAGTAGGTGTATATACTTGAAGTGAATTGTTAACAGTTTTCACCCGCCGGCAACGGTGCTGGCGCTGCAGAGGGAAAAAACATGTTCAACCACCCTCACATTTATTTCCGATCCTCCCGGCTGACATTGTGGTCGCCATGGACGAATTGACCCGCCATTTCGTAGACACCTCCCATCTGTTCGGCAGCAACAGTGACTGGATCGAGCAGCTCTACGACGACTATTTGCTGAATCCCGAAACGGTCGACAAACGCTGGCGCTCCTATTTCGACAGCCTGCAGGAAACTGGCTCCGCAGATATTTCCCACCGCCAGATTCAGCAACAACTGCTCAATGAACAGATTTACGCCAAAACCCACAACGCCAGTTCCGGTCTCAGCGGCGAGTATTGCCTGGACCCCAACATGGCCAACAAGCAGGTTTCGGTACTGCGGCTGATCAACTCCTATCGCACGCGTGGTCATCAGATCGCCGATACCGACCCCATCAATCTGCGCCCCAAACCGCAGCTGGACGAATTCGATCCGGCCAAACTCGGTTTCACCGACGCTGATATGTCCACCCTGTTCAACACCGGCTCTCTGATTGCGCCGGAAGAACTGCCACTGGCCGAGATTATCCAGATACTGCGCAAGATCTATTGTCAGTCCGTCGGTGCGGAATACATGTATCTGACCGAGCTCGCTGAAAAGCGCTGGATTCAGGCGCGCATCGAAGGACCCGGCGAAGTGCCGCCCATGGCGGAAGCCGATCAGCTCGAGCTGCTCCGCCAGATTACTTCCGCAGAGGGCCTGGAACACTACCTGCATCGCAAATATGTCGGCCAGAAACGCTTCGGTCTGGAAGGCGGCGAGGCGCTGGTACCCATGCTGGTGGACCTGATCCAGCAAAGTGGCAAGCAACATGTCAAGGAAGTCACCATCGCCATGGCCCATCGTGGCCGCCTGAATGTATTGGTCAACGTAGTGGGCAAGCCGCCGCGCGAACTGTTCGACGAATTCGAAGGCAAGGGCAAGTCAGTGACCGCCACCGGCAAGCTGTCTGGCGACGTCAAGTATCACCTGGGTTATTCCGCTGTCACTGATACTCCCGGCGGCCCCATCAACACAGTGCTGGCGTTCAACCCGTCGCATCTGGAAATCGTTAATCCGGTAGTGGAAGGCTCGGTACGGGCGCGTCAGCGCAGCCGCGGCGATCCGCTCGGTATGGAAGTGCTGCCGGTGATCATACACGGCGACGCTGCCTTCGCTGGTCAGGGCGTGGTCATGGAAACCTTTAACATGTCCCAGGCGCGCGGCTTCAAGACCGGCGGCACCGTGCATATCGTGGTTAACAACCAGATCGGCTTTACCACCAGTGACCCGCTGGACACTTTCTCGACCACTTATTGCACCGACGTTGCAAAAATGGTGCAGGCGCCCATTTTCCATGTCAACGGCGACGACCCCGAAGCAGTGCTGTTCGTCACCCGCATGGCGCTGGACTATCGCATGGAATACAACAAGGATGTGGTGATTGACCTGATCTGCTATCGCCGTCAGGGCCACAACGAAGCCGACGAACCGGCAGTGACCCAGCCGATGATGTACAAGAAAATCCGCAACCACCCCACCCTGCGCCAGATTTACGCGGAAAAACTGGAAAAACAGGGAACCATACCGCCGGGTTACGCTGATCAGATGCGCAAGGATTATTTCAAGGCGCTGGATATTGGCAAGCCGGTGGCTCATTTTCAGGGCACCCGCTCAGACAACCGCTTCCGCACCAACTGGAAACGCTTTCGCGGCAAGCACTGGACCGAACCCTACCAGTCGGCCCTGCCTGCTTCGCAGATCAAGTCGCTGTACCGGCAGGCGTCTCGCATTCCGGAAGGCTTTGAACTGCATCCGCGGGTGCAGAAAATATTGCGCGACCGCAAGAAAATGGCCAAAGGCAAGCTGCCGCTGGACTGGGGTTTCGCCGAAACCATGGCTTACGCCAGTCTGCTTATGGAAGGCTATTCGGTACGCCTGTGCGGTGAAGACACCGGGCGCGGCACTTTCTTCCATCGCCACGCCGAGATACACAACCAGGTCGATGGCGCGGAATGGGCGCCGCTGCAGCATATTTCGGAGGATCAGGCCGATTTCATCGTCATCAACTCGCTGCTGTCGGAAGAAGCCGTGCTGGCCTACGAATATGGCTACGCCATCACCGACCCCCAGGCTCTGGTGATCTGGGAAGCCCAGTTTGGCGATTTCGCCAACGGCGCCCAGGTGGTGATTGACCAGTTCATTTCCTCCGCCGAAGACAAATGGGGACGACTGTGCGGACTCACCCTGTTTCTGCCCCACGGTTACGAAGGCATGGGCGCGGAGCATTCCTCGGCGCGGCTGGAGCGATATCTGCAACTCTGCGCCAAGGAAAACATACAGGTCTGCGTACCCTCGCAAGCCTCGCAGATTTTCCACCTGTTGCGCCGGCAGATGCTGCGTCCCTACCGCAAGCCGCTGATCGTCATCACCCCGAAAAGCCTGCTGCGCCGCAGGGAAGCCTGTTCGACCATCGAGGAACTGGCCAGCGGCGAGTACCAGCTTGTTATCGGTGAAGCGGCAAAAAATCCGCAAAAAGTCACTGGCGTTATCTTGTGCAGCGGGCGTATATTTTACCCGTTGCGTGCTAAACGCAACGAGCTGGGGCTGGAAAATACCGTCATCATCCGGCTGGAGCAGTTGTACCCGTTCCCGCTGGAAAAACTGAAACAGGAGCTGGCGCAATACAACAATCTGAAAAACCTGGTCTGGTGCCAGGAAGAGCCGCAGAACCAGGGCGCCTGGGACCAGATCAAGCACCGCCTGCACAGTGTGCAGAAAGCGGACCAGACCCTGACTTATGCCGGCAGGCAGGTCAGCGCCGCGCCGGCTACGGGAATACATCGCCAGCATGAAAGAGAAGAACAACAATTGATCCAGGATGCTATGGAGGCCGCCAGTCAGTGAGCAAGATTGATATCAGGGTGCCGCAACTTCCCGAATCGGTGGAAGATGCGACCGTCATCAGTTGGTACAAGAAAGTCGGCGACACCGTCCTGCAGGATGAAAACCTGCTGGATCTGGAAACCGACAAGGTGGCTCTGGAAGTACCTGCCCCCGCCAGTGGCGTATTGCTGGAAATAGCGGCGCAGGAAAATGACACCGTGCTGTCCGGCGACCTGCTTGGCGTATTGCAGGAGACGGCTCTGGACCCGGCTCCCGCCATCGTCCGCAAGCCGGAACCCTCCACCACGAAAAAACCCGTGGCTGCAGCGCCTCCGGAAAACACGGCAAAAGCCGAACCGGCGCCGCAACCGGCCGCGCAACAGAAACCCGCTCCGCTGGACCCGGTGAAGGATGAACAGCCACACCTGAGTCCGTCCGTGCGCAGAAAACTCAAGGAGTCGGGAATCGACCCGATGAACATCAAGGGCACCGGCAAACACGGCCGCATCATGCCCGAGGATGTGCAGGCGGCGCTGGACGAAAAACCCGTATTCAGGCACAAGGACGCCATCGCCAAACCCGCACCGGCCAACAAACGGGACGAGCGCGCGCCCATGACGCGCATACGCCAGCGCATCGCCGAACGTTTGATCGAGGCGCAACAGAACGCCGCCATCCTGACCACGTTCAACGACGTGGACATGAGCGCAGTAATGAACCTGCGCAAGCATTACCGCGAAGAATTCGAGGAAAAACATGGCGTGCGGCTGGGTTTCATGTCGTTTTTCGTCAAGGCCGCCGTGGCCGCGCTGAAACAGTTCCCCGTGGTCAACGCCTCCATCGACGGCTCGGACGTGGTTTACCACCATTATTTTGACATCGGCATCGCTGTCGCCTCGCCGCGCGGACTGGTGGTACCGGTCATCCACGAAGCCGATCAGGCCGGTTTCGCCGATATCGAAAAACAGATATCCGCCTTCGGCCAGAAAGCCAAAACCGGCTCGCTCACCATCGACGACCT
>QOAV01000119.1 GCA_003972845.1 Gammaproteobacteria bacterium | reverse complement strand
GAGCCCAGGCGTGAGCCCGCTTTACAACGGCGAGGGGTATCGCTTCCGCTTTATTGTGGGTGATGCGCATGGTCTCGTACTTGCTCAGCTCAGGGGGAGCATCGGCAGTGAAAATGATCTCGCATTCTTGAGCTTCCAGGTACAACTTCAGCCCCTCATAGCCCTTTCTGCGGACATTCGGCGTCTGGTAAATGAACAGCTCGGTGCAGCCGAACAACTCGTCCACATGGTCGTTCCCGTTGCCGCGGCCACCGCCCTCACGGATCTGGCGCCGGTTGATGCCGAAGTTACTCAAACTCATGTCGTTTCCTCGCCGGTCCGATGCCGGACCTGCCGGCGGAACTTGCTACGGATAGATGGCCCAGCCTACCCGGTCCGTCTCCGCCTTGAAAAAGTGTCCATCGGTGGAAGTCACGTACAAGGTGGACCGGCCAGGGCCGCCGAAGCAGCAGTTAGTAGGATTGCTGGCTGGAACTGGATGGGTTTCCAGCACCCGGCCCGATGGCGAAATCATCTGTGACATCATGGAGCGCATGGGCTATCCGCAGGACCGCTACGACGCCGACGCCGTGCTGGATGAAATCAGCCGCATCGTGCCGTTCTTCGCGGGTGTGCGGCGCGATGAACTGGGGATAGACGGCAAACAGTGGCCGGTGGCTGCTGATGGCTCCGACACACCCATTCTGCACACGGAAAAATTCAGTCTCGCTGGCGGCAAGGGGCAATTCATCTTCCCTGAATACGAAACATCACCGGAACTGGGCCGGGTCGGCGATGCCTATCCCTACATACTTACCACCGGCCGTATTCTGGAACACTACAACTGCGGCAGCATGACGCGCAGAACGCCCAATGTGCTGCTGGTGGATCACGATGTATTGCTGGTCAACCCCGCCGACGCGAAAAAGGAAGGCATCGCCGATGGCGGCTACGCGGAGATCTGTTCGGCCAACGGCGTGACGCATATACGGGTAAAACTGACCGACGACATTCGCCCCGGCGTGCTCTACACCACCTTCCATTTCCCGGAAATCGCCATCAATCATCTCACCAGCAACGTGTTCGAACAGACCACGATGACGCCGGAATACAAGGTGGTGGCGGTCAACATACGGCCTTTCAGCCCGGGCGAGGATACCCCGGCGGTGGTCACAAATGCCGCAGCATGTCCTGCGCCGTAGCGACGATATCCTTGCGTTTGAACAGGAACTGCCAGTTGCGTCCGCCCACCTGCTGCCAGAGGATGGCGGCGCGGATGCCGGCGAACAGGATGGCGCGGATACGCGCGGCGACATCGGCATCGGCGAGTTTTTCCGGCTCGCCGCGCACCATGATACGCGGGTCCAGCTTGCTGATGGTTTGCTGATAAAGCCCGGCGACGCGCTGAATGGCATCGGCATCCACATTGTCTTCCGGGCCACCCTGCAGGGTGGCGGCAAGCTGGTCGATGACCGCGCCAAAGCGCTGTAACAGTTCCGGCTGGCGGCGGATTTTTTTCGCCAGCTGCACCATGGTCATGGCATAACGCAACACATCCGCATCGAAGTGTTCACCACGCGACATACTGTGCACCAGAGTCTCCAGGCCCAGGCGGATATGATCGACGCCGCCAAACACCTGGTCCGTGGTTTCCGGGGAAGTGGTCAGTATGCTGCGAAAACTGACGTTATAGGGCCGCTGGTCGGCGAATCCGCGCTGCGCCAGCTGCTGGGTCAGTTGCGCCGACTGGAACACTCCCGCCAGCGCTATCGCTCGCTCCTGCTCGGTATGAATCACGACATGGCCTTTTTCGGTAACTGTTGCGGTAATAATTTACGCGACATGAGATAGCAAAGACAATCCTGATGGATGATTTTAACATTGCGGGTCAACATGGCCGGCATGATGGGCCCCACGGTACAAACGTGGTCGTCCCGCTTCTGGAACCAGTCATTGCTCACATCTTTCCCCTGTTCATCGGTCACGGTGAGGCAGGCCTGTGATTGCGGATGTATGCGCGCGATGCAGACGTCTCTGTCCAGCTCGCGAAAATTCAGGCGATCCAGATCGGACGGAAAGCTGATATCCGCACTGTAGTCATCGAAACCGATGCTGCAGTCACGGGACACCTTGACCACCGCCACTGCGTGGTACAGCTCCAGGTCGTGGGCGTGTACCGGCGTGTCGGGAACATGGGACATATGCAGGCAGCCGTCAACGAAATCCAGCACATGATCGGTGCCGTGCTCCTTGCCCGGCAAGCCGCTTTCCAGAGTCACCGCCGGACACAGGCCGGAGAAAGCATTGGTGGACGTGGTATCGGGCCGCACCACTTCCAGAGCGATGCGACTGAACATGGCGGCCAGTTGCAGATGCGGGTTTTGCAGGCAGGTCACCACCGAATAATGCGGATTCAAGCCGGTATTGTTATGGATGTCCACGGCGATGAACACCTTGCGCCGCCGCATCTCGTCCAGCACTTTCTGCGCCATGGCATACTCCGGCGCACCGTTTCCTTTCCAGATGCGGTTATAGTCGGGCTGCCCGTCCAGCCGCCGCATGTTACGCACGGCAGCGGCAGTATTGCCGATAAAAATACTCAACGATCTAGGCAATCCCGACAGGTAGCGCTTCAACAGGCGCTGCACGGTTAGCAGACCCGTGGTTTCATTGCCATGCAGCAGCACGGAAACAAACAATGGCTGTTCGCGTTCGCCAGCCAGGTGGATCAGGGTCGGCCCGCCGAGCAGGTCCTGCAGATCCCCGGCTCGCGCATCCAGAAAACCCGCTGGTATTTGTTCCAGAATATTAAGCATCAGATAGCCCACTCATGGACAGGTTTACCGCTTTCCTGCCGCTCATAATAACCCAGCACCAGTTCAGCGCCAGTGCCATGGTATTTCGCCATCCACCCCCGCTGCCATGCCGCGCCGGTCTGGCCTGACTCTACGCGCTTGCGAATGATGCCGAGGTAGCGGCGCGCATCCGCCTGATCCAGCCCCAGACGGGACAAGCCCTTGTGAGCCAGGGGCAGCAATTCCTGCAGTATAAGCTCTCTGACATTGACTTTGTGACCACCGCGCCAGTATACATCAGTATTCAGACCATAACGTGCAGCCCGGTAAAAGTCGGCCCTTACTGTTGCAAAGGAATTCGCCAACACTACCGGATCATCATGCAGAGCAACCAGCATGCCATAATAGAATGCCGCATTGGCTATATTGTCCGCCACCGTCGGGCCGGCAGGTATCACGCGTTGCTCCAGACGCATATGAAGTTTTCCGTCGCTGCAGCCGATCAAAGGCCGCACCCAGCGCCATAAAGTGCCGTTGTGAAGACGCAGATGGAAAAAATCATCGAGAACGGAGTCGTGCTCCGTTGCATTCCGCAGTTCCGGCAGCAGCGGCGGGAATCGCCGCAGGTTTTCCTCGAACAGTTCAAACAGGGATTCGCGAGCGAATCCGGAACCGAACCAGACCCGCTCGGGGCGGCGCGATTCGCCTTCCATGCCCCGCACCCTTACGGATTGCTCGAACAGCGGAATCCGGGTTTCGTCCCACAGGTCGTGGTCGAACAAATAAGGAGAGTTGGCGCAGGCCGCCACCAGCGGCGCACAGGTCAGTAATGACGCATTGTAACAGTTCACCGCCTGTTGCTGGTTCAGCTGGAAATGAACCTGAAACGACGTGGTGGCCGCCTCCAGCATCACGTCCTCATGGATGGTCTGCAGGTGATCATTGCCCTGAATATCCAGGTGCAGGGGCACACCGTTTCGTAACCGGAACACCTGCTCATTAAGAGCGCGATAGCGTTCCATGTCGGACATGTTGGCCACGGTCAGGTCTGACTCGCTCAGCGAAGGCAGCGTGCCGATCATCACCAGCCGATCACCGATTACAGCCGCCGCCCGTGTACATTCTTCCCAGGTCTGCTGCAAACTGCCGTGCATCAGTGACAAAGCGTCAGAGTCCAGCAGGCGCGGCGGTGTGTTCAGCTCGATATTGAAGCGAGACAGTTCCGGTACGGCATCCAGATCGTTGACCTGCTTAAGGAAGCGGGCATTGTCCGGGCGCGGCTTGCCCGAAGCGTCGGTAATGCAGATTTCCAGCTCGAAGCCACCGGTTTCGGGCCCGTCGTCAAATGCGTTGCTGTCGAAAATTTCCTTGAGCTTGCGGGTTTCGCTTTCGAGCCGATCCCGGAAGTTGAGAAAGTCCTCGTCGCTGAACTCATGACGGCTAATCTCGTCACCCATGGCTAGGCCGGATTGGGGCTGGGGATATAAAAACAGTCCAACTGGAAATAGGACTGCGTCTGTTGCATCAGAGCCTGCACGCCGAAGCGCTCGGTGGCGTTGTGGCCGCCGGCATAGAAATGCATGCCGGCCTCACGTGCTTCATGCCAGTTATGTTCGGATATCTCGCCAGTCACGTAGGCGTCAAAGCCCGCTGCCTGGGCTCGCGCCCATTCATTGTTGGCGCCACCGGTAATGACGCCTACGGAATTGACCAGCGCTGATTCGTCCGGGCTGGCGAGTATCACTGTATGATCGAGTATCCTGCTCAGTTCTTGCCGTAAAGCATCGGCA
Source organism: Gammaproteobacteria bacterium (assembly GCA_003972845.1). Lineage (GTDB taxonomy): Bacteria > Pseudomonadota > Gammaproteobacteria > QOAV01 > QOAV01 > QOAV01. Next base: position 1,481 of record QOAV01000119.1, on the reverse strand, counting down.
GATAGGGGTTCCGGCAAAGCTCCGCCCTGCCCGATCTCGCTGCCCTTGAATTCGCCGAACGGGGACAAGTCTTGCACGCCCAATTCTTTGCACAGGACTGCATTGTTACCGACAAAAGGATGTGCATCCAGAGGCAAATGATAGGCAAACAAATTGATGTCATTTTTCAACAGCGGCCTGATGCGACGGGCAAACGGCCCCGTGATCGGCTTGGCGCCGTGGAAGTCCCAGAACAGACCATGATGCACCACCAGCGCATCAGCTTCTCTGCGTATGGCGTCGGCAATGGACTCCGCCGTAGCCGACACGGCAAAAGCCACACGGCCGATCTCCTCCGCGCCTTCCACCTGCAGGCCATTGGGACCGTAATCGTCGAATTCAGCAGGCTTCAGCAGCTCTTCGAAATAGGCTTCCAACTGTTGGCGCGTTGTTTTCACCGGGCTTATCCTATGGCATCCCTGATCACCTCGCACACCTGCGCAGCCTGTTCCTGCGACATGCCATGATAGATGGGCAGTGAGATCACTTCCTTCGATGCCGTTTCCGCCACCGGCAGCGAGCCGGGCTTGTATTTCAAATATTCATACACTTTTTGCAAATGCAGCGGTACGGGATAGCAGATGGAATGGCCAATCTTGTGCTCTGCAAAGGCTTCGCGGATGGTATCGCGCTGGAATGAACGTATGGTGTAGAGATTAAACGCATGACTGCCTTGCTCAGGGCGCGGCGGTGTTTTCAGATCCAGGCCGTCCAGATGCTCGTCGTAGTAGTCGGCAATGCGCTTGCGCACGTCCAGCATCATGTTCATGCCCTTGAGCTTGAGCCGAAGCAACGCCGCCTGTACTTCGTCCAGCCGCGAGTTATAGCCGATTTCTTCATGCATAAACGGCGCACTGGCGCCATGATTGCGCAAACGGCGAATATGCTCGTCCAGCTCATCGCTGTTGGTGGCAATCAGTCCGCCGTCGCCGTAACAACCCAGCACCTTGGTGGGGTAGAAACTGAAACAACCGGTGTCGCCGATGCCGCCCACGCGCTGCCGTCCGGCTTTCGCGCCGAAGGCCTGCGCGGCATCTTCGATGACCGCCAGACCATGTTCGTCGGCCAGCGCCCTGATGGCATCCATATTGGCCGGATGACCAAAAATATGCACCGGCATGATGGCTTTGGTGGTCTTGGTGATCTTCTTTTTGATCTGCTCGGGATCGATGCAGAAACTGCCCGGCTCGATATCCACGAAAACCGGTTTGGCGCCGACCTCGCTGATGACCTCGGCGGTGGCGAAAAAGGTCCACGGGGTGGTGATGACGCGGTCACCCTTGCCGATGCCCAGCGCCCGCAATGACAGCATTAGCGCATCGGTGCCGTTGGCCACGCCGATGGCGTGTCTGGTCCCGATATAGCGCGCCGCCTCTTTCTCGAACTGGGTGACATTTCTGCCCAGTATGAATGCGCCCTTCTGCCCCGCCTTGTCAATCAGC
>QOAV01000190.1 GCA_003972845.1 Gammaproteobacteria bacterium | reverse complement strand
CTGGCCGCAGGTTTCTTCTGTTACCTGGGCGCGACCAGGCTGAAGAAGCTATTTGGCTATGACGACTCCCTGGACGCATTCGGCGTTCACGGCGTTGGCGGCGTCGTCGGCGCTCTGCTGACTGGCGTGTTTGCCTCCACCAGTTTTGGCGGCGCAGGCTTTGGCGACGGCATCGAAAGCATCGGCGGCCAGGTTGCCGTACAAGCTCTCGGCGTTGGCGCAACCATCATTTACACTGCAGTGATGACCATGATTCTGTTGACAGTGGTCAAGGTCATCATGGGCTTGCGTGTTTCCGAAGAAGAAGAAGTCGAAGGACTCGATATCGGCGAACACGACGAAAGAGCCTACATCCTGTAGTCAACGTATGACACGTAGCGTCTAAATCCCCAATTAACGACGCTTTCAGGGACGCTTCGGCGTCCCTTTTTTTTGGCCATGGATGGCCTGGAGGGACGTGCTCAGTTATCCACAGAGCGAAGCAGAGACGAACTCCTGACGAATTGTAGCCCGCAAAGGCCAGGGACAATTCCGGCTCTCCCGCCTCTCATCGCATACACGCCGTCCCCGGCAATAATACGCAGGAGCAACGCGCCGCGTCGTGTCGCGTACAGGACATAAAGTTATCGGGTTTCGTTCTCTCGACCCAACCTGAGGGAATACGGGAAGCGGACTTCCCCGGATATACCGGCAAACTCGCGGCGCCTTCCCCGCCCCGCTATAATCTCCGTCAACTTCACAACAAGGATTTTTCCATGTCCGACTGCCTGTTCTGCAAGATCATCGACGGCGGCATTCCCGCCGATATTATTTACCAGAATGACGACGTGCTGGCGTTCAATGACATCAGTCCGCAAGCGCCGGTGCATTTTCTGGTCATTCCGAAAAAGCATATTGCCACGGTCAACGACCTGCAACCGGACGACGCCGAACTGGTGGGAAAGCTCTATCTGGCGGCGCAGAAAATACTCGCTGACAAGAATCAGGACAGTTACCGGCTGGTCATGAACTGCAATGAACAGGCCGGCCAGACGGTATTTCACATCCATCTGCATGTACTGGCTGGCCGGGATCTGAGCTGGCCCCCCGGATAAATCTCATCGAATAATGTAATCATTCCGGCACGGTCAGGGTCTCATACAGCAGACACTACGGAGATCCTCATGTTTTCCCGCCGTAAAGATCGCCAGTTCACACTGTTGGTGGAAGCCTGGTCAGCGGATCTGTTCCGCTACGCAGTCTGGCTCTGCCGGGACAGAAGCCTGGCCGAGGAACTGGTGCAGGAGACCTTTCTGCGCGCCTGGAAAGGCATCGATTCGCTGAAAGACCCCGCGGCCACCCGTTCCTGGCTGATTACCATCCTGCGCCGGGAACTGTTTCGCGTTCACGGCAAGGCCAAGCTGGCTATCAGCGATGTGGACACCGCGGACCTGATCGATCCGGATTTCCATCAGGGAGTCGGCCTGACCATGGAACTGCGCAAGGCGCTGGATTCACTCCCGGATGACTACAAGGAACCGCTGTTATTGCAGATACTGGGCGGGTTCAGTTGTGAAGAAATTGCCGACATGACCGATTCCAGCAAAGGCGCGGTGATGACGCGCCTGTTTCGCGCCCGGGACAAAATGAGAAAATTCCTGGAAGCCAGTTCCAGTGAAGAATTTATGGAGAATCAAACATGAACTGTCTGGAATTTCGCCGCCTGGTCACCATCGACCCCCGCACCCGGGACAAGGAGGCGCTAGAGCACCGCCGTCAGTGCGCTTCATGCGACGCCATGTACCAGCGCACCATGGCTACGGAAACCCTGCTCGAGCGCGCGGTCAACGTGGGCGTACCCAACAATCTGGGCAGCAATATACTGGCGCGCCACTACGCCGAACACACCAGTCGTACGCGCGCCTGGAAACGCATCAGCCTCAATGCCATCGCCGCAAGCCTGATTCTGGCCGCCGGCGTCGGCCTGGGCATGAAATTTTCCGGTTCCGCCAGCAACGCCCTGCCCTATTATGTGCTACAGCATGTGTACGACGAACTTCCGCTGCTGACTTCCACCCGGCCCATGGACCCGGCATCGTTGCAAAAAACGCTGCGGGAAGAGCATCTGAAGATCAGTCATATTGAAAACCTCAAATATGCCGGCGCCTGCGCCTTTCGCAATGGCAGAAGCGTTCACATGGTGGTACAGGGTGAAGCCGGCCCGGTGACGGTACTGCTCATGCCGGAAGAAACCGTCAAAAAACGCATGACCATTTCGGATCCTCGATTTACCGGCATCATCTCTCCCGCGCCACACGGCAGCCTGGCGGTGATCGGCGAAAAACAGGAGCCGATTGAAAAGGTCGAACACCAGATCAGACAGGAAGTTCAGTGGCTGTGAACAAACAACAGACTCAGCCTGTCTGACGCTCGCGTTCCACAAACAGCAAACCCAGCGCCAGCCCCGCCAGCGCCACAGCCGCCATTAGCACGAAGGTGAAAGTCGCGCCCCGCCATTGCCACAGATAGCCAGCCGCCAGACTGCCGGCCGCGCCGCCGACGCCGAAACTCATACTGCTGTACAGCGCCTGGCCACGGTGTTGCAGCTTGCCGCGGAAATAGCGATGCACCAGCTGGATGGCGGTGACGTGGTAAGCGCCGAAAGAAAAAGCATGCAATACCTGGGCGAATACCAGTATCGCCAGATGCTCGGGAAACAGGCCAATGAGCAACCAGCGCAACACCGCCACCGCAATGCTGAACAACCAGATCTGGCGCAGACTGAAATGGCGCAATATTTTCTGTATGTACAGAAAGACGACGATTTCAGACACCACTCCCAAAGCCCAGAGCATACCGATGAAGGACTTGCTGTAGCCCACATCGGAAAGGTAAATGGTATAAAACGTGTAATAGGCCGCATGAGAAGCCTGTAACAGCAGGCAAACCAGCAGGAACGCCGCGACGCCGCGGCGCCGCAAAACCACCAGCAGCGGCGCGGATTCATGGTGTTCAACCCTGCCCGGCTGCGGCAACAGCAGACTGGCGACAAAGATTCCGCCAAGCAGAACAAACATCACCGGCAGCACTGTCGCCGCGCCCCAGCGGTCGATGACCGGCCCCATGGCCACCACCGAAACAATGAACCCCAGCGACCCCCACAGACGCAGCCAACCATAGCGCCCGGTGTCCTTACCCAGATGATTCAGGGTGGAAGCCTCCACCTGCGGCAACGAGGCGTTCCAGAAAAAAGTGTACAGTGTCATCACACCAGCAAGCCACCAGAATTCGGCGCCGAAAAACACGCCGACATAGGTCATCAGACTCAGAAACGAGGCCAGCCGCACCACCTGCACCGGGCGACCGGTATGGTCGGCTATCCAGCCCCAGATATTGGGCGCAACAATCTTGGTGGCCATGACAATGGCCATGAGGTTGCCGATCTGCACCGCACTGAAGCCCAGTGATTTGAGATAAGGAGCCCAGTACGGCGCCAGCACGCCGAGCACGGCGAAATAGAAAAAATAGAAGCTGGATAGACGCCAGTATCCCGAGAGCTTCATCAGGTTGCAGGCGTCAGACGCGGGGCGGTATCGGTTTTACCGGCGGAGTCACATCATAATTCTGCCCGCGCTGACGCAGCACATGGTCCATGATGACAATGGCCAGCATGGCCTCGACGATGGGCACGGCGCGTATGCCCACGCAGGGGTCATGACGGCCCTTGGTGACCACGTCCACCGCTTCGCCGTCGGTGTTAATGGTGTCACCGCCGAGACGAATGCTGGAGGTGGGTTTGAAAGCAACGCTGGCTAGAATGTCCTGACCACTGGAAATGCCGCCCAGTACACCGCCGGCATTGTTGGTCTTGAAGCCATCCGGGGTCATTTCATCGCGGTGTTCGGTGCCTTTTTGCGCCACGCAGTCGAAGCCTGCGCCGATTTCCACACCCTTGGCTGCGTTGATGCTCATCAAAGCATGGGCAATATCAGCATCCAGCCGGTCAAATACCGGCTCACCGAGACCCACGGGCGCGCCGGTAGCCACCACGTTGACCCGTGCGCCCACGGAGTTGCCTTCCTTGCGCAAGGCATCCATGTAGGCTTCCAGCTCCGCCACCTTGTCGGCATCGGGGCAGAAAAACGGGTTGTTTTCGGTTTCGTTCCAGTCTTTCAGATCAATGGCGATGGGACCCAGCTGCGCCAGGTAAGCGCGAATCTCGATACCAAGCCGATCTTTCAGATACTTTTTGGCAATGCCACCCGCCGCCACGCGAATCGCTGTTTCCCGCGCCGATGAACGCCCGCCGCCGCGGTAATCGCGTATGCCGTATTTTTCCAGATAGGTGTAGTCGGCATGGCCGGGCCGGAAGCGGTCCTTGATGTCGGAATAGTCTTTCGAACGCTGGTCGGTGTTGCGAATCAGCAGACCAATGGGCGTACCGGTGGTCTTGCCCTCGAACACGCCGGAAAGTATTTCCACCTCGTCATCTTCACGCCGCTGGGTGGTGTGGCGCGACTTGCCGGGCTTGCGCCGGTCCAGATCCACCTGTAAATCCCCGACGCAGAGTTCCAGCCCCGGCGGGCAGCCGTCCACCACGCCGCCAATGGCGGGGCCGTGGCTTTCGCCAAATGTCGAAACGGTAAACAGCCTGCCGATGGAATTGCCGGACACTCAGGCCACCCCGTTCTTCTGCGCCAGGTTGATCTGCTTCAGCTCAAAACAGACCGGCAGCACAAAACGCACCTGCGGATTTTCCAGCAATTTGGCCCAGGGCAAATCCTGCCCCGTCGCCAGCGGCAGCGAACCGCTATCGAGCTGCTCCCCGATCTTTTCCAGATCACCCAGCAGACCCTGAAACATGGGCAAGTAAGGACCAATTTCATCGACCTCGTCATAGTCGGCGCTGCGCACCAGTTCCTTCAGGTCGAACCCCACCTGATCGATCTGATCCCGCAACTGCTCGCGGGTGGTGATAAATTGTTTTTCTTCTGACATTTCTTCAATATCCTTCTCTGGCCGCCAAAAAAGCTGTTTTAAAGGCCCTCTTCAGGTTTTCGGTAAAGTCACGCCGGTCTGTCCCTGGTATTTGCCGCCGCGATCCTTGTACGAAGTTTCGCATTCTTCATCAGCCTCGAAAAACAGCACCTGCGCCACGCCTTCGTTGGCGTATATCTTAGCAGGCAGCGGCGTGGTATTGGAGAACTCCAGAGTGACATAGCCTTCCCACTCCGGCTCGAATGGCGTGACGTTGACGATAATACCGCAGCGCGCGTAGGTGGACTTGCCCAGACAGATGGTCAGCACATTGCGCGGAATGCGGAAATACTCCACGGTACGCGCCAACGCGAATGAATTGGGCGGAATGATGCAAACGTCGCCGGTGAAATCGACGAAACTGCTTTCATCGAAGTTCTTCGGGTCCACCACCGCCGAGTTGATATTGGTAAAAATCTTGAATTCGCTGGAACAGCGAATGTCGTAGCCATAGCTGGACGTGCCATAGGAAACGATGCGGCCGTCACCGTCGTGTTTGATCTGGCCCGGCTCGAATGGCTCGATCATGCCATGCTCTTTGGCCATTTGCCGAATCCAGCGGTCTGATTTGATACTCATGGGCGCGGATTGTAGCGGAAGTTCCGGTGCTGTCCTATCCGATTATTTCCACGGCGTTGCCGTCCGGGTCGCGGCAGAACAACGCCTTGCGCCCGGATTTGCTGAGCGTATACGGAATGTCTTCGTCATCCAGCTTTTTGCGGATGGCGTCCAGCGAACGCACCGCCAGAGCCAGATGGCGGTCACGCCCGCCGTGCGCCGACCGACCGCTCACCGGGTCGGGATTTTCCACTTCCAGCAGATGTATCTGCTGGCTGCCCGCCTGCAGCCAGGCGCCGGGAAACGGCAATACGGGCCGCGCCGTTTGCGTCAGACCAAGAATATCCGTATAAAAAAGCACGGATCGGTCTGTATCAGAAACGATCAGGCTGACATGATGAATGCCGGTGATGTTGGATGATGTCACCATTGAATTTCACCTCCGAAGCCGCCATCTACGCAAACTTCACAC
>QOAV01000130.1 GCA_003972845.1 Gammaproteobacteria bacterium | reverse complement strand
AATACCCCCGACTTTGGCGGCAGCCACAACCACATAATCCGGCCGCTCATCCTGCAGAAACCGGAACACAGCCGACTGGTCGCAGAGATCCATCTGTTCCCGTCCCCGGGTGACTATGTTGTTGAACCCCTTTTTGTGAAGATTACGCTGGATGGCGGATCCCACCAGCCCGCGATGACCGGCTATAAAAATCTTGTCCGTTTGTTCCATGCTGAAAGCCCCTGTTGAAATTGTTTAACCGAAATACCGTTCCATGCCAACACCCAGGCTCAGGCGTTCAACGATTCGACGCGTATACGAATAACCGCTCCCTGGCTGGTGGGGAGATTTTCAATGGAGGCAAGCGCCTCGTTCATGTCTTTTTCGAGGCAAGTATCAGTAAGCAGTATGACGGTGACATTCGCTTCGGCCGCCGAAGCCTCCATTTGTTCAATGGCTTTGATGCTGATACCCCGGTCGCCCAGAATCCGGGTGATCTCCGCCAGTACGCCAGGCCTGTTGGATACGCACATACGCAGATAATAGGCTGTCTTCACCTCATCCATGGCGAGAAAACGTATGGAGTCATTAATGCTGGAAGTCTGGAAAGCCAGATGCGGCACACGGTTATCCGGATCGGTGGTCAGCGCGCGGGTAACATCAACCAGATCAGCTACCACTGCCGAAGCGGTCGGTTCCGCGCCTGCTCCTGCGCCATAATGCAGTGTCGGACCCACAGCGTCTCCTACAACCAATACCGCATTCATGACGCCGTCCACATTGGCTATAAGACGCCGCTCGGGGATCAGCGTCGGGTGCACCCGCAACTCAATGCCAGCGTCAGTCCTGCGAGTAATGCCCAGATGTTTGATGCGATAACCGAGTCTCCCGGCATAGGAAACATCTGTTGGTGTAATGGAAGAAATGCCTTCGGTAACGGCTTTTTCAAAATGCAGGGGTACGCCAAAGGCGATCGAGCACAGAATGGTCAGCTTGTGCGCCGCATCAATGCCTTCCACATCGAAAGTAGGATCTGCTTCGGCATAGCCCAGAGCTTGCGCTTCCTGAAGTACATCGGAAAACCCGCGACCCTTGTCACGCATTTCGGTAAGGATGAAATTGCTGGTGCCGTTGATGATGCCTGCCAGCCACTGAATACGGTTGCCAGCGAGGCCCTCGCGTATGGCCTTGATAATCGCGATGCCGCCAGCGACGGCCGCCTCGAAAGCAACAACGACGCCCCGTTTCTCGGCAGCGGCAAAAATCTCGTTGCCATGAACAGCAATCAGCGCCTTGTTGGCCGTCACCACATGCTTGCCGTTGGCGATGGCCTGCAACACCAGTTCCCGCGCCAGCGTGTCACCGCCGATCAGCTCTACCACGATGTCGATATCAGGATGGTTGACGATATCGAACGGATCTTCAGTCAGCTCGATATGTGAGGTATCGCAAATCCGCGGCTTGGATACGCTGCGTACCGACGCCATGCTGACCTGAATCTGCCGCCCGGCACGCCGTTCGATCTCTTCCGCATTGCGCATCAATACATTTGCAGTTCCGCCGCCGACGGTCCCGAGCCCCAGAATTCCCACATTTACCGGTTTCAAACTGCTGTCTCCTGTTCGGGTGTTTCAAGCAACCCGTCTTTTTTGATCATCTGCTTAATGGATCGGACCGCTTGCCGAGTGCGGTGCTCGTTTTCTATCAGACTGAAACGTACATGGCCGTCGCCGTATTCACCGAATCCAATACCCGGCGATACAGCCACTTTGGCGTCACGTAACAGTTTCTTGGAAAACTCCAGTGACCCCATATGCGCATATGGCGCGGGTATTTTCGCCCATACAAACATGGTCGCCTTCGGCCTCTCCACCGGCCAGCCAGCCGCATTCATGCCGTCACACAGTACATTGCGCCGGCTTTCATACATGTCGCGTATTTCCCGCACACAATCCTGCGGACCCTCCAGCGCCAGTATGGCCGCCACCTGGATAGGCGTGAACATGCCATAGTCCAGATAGGACTTGAGACGGGTCAGGGCACCCACCAGGGATGGATTGCCCACCATGAAACCGACGCGCCAACCGGGCATGTTGTAACTCTTGGACAGGGAAAACGATTCCACCGCTATATCCTTCGCGCCCCGCACCTGCAGAATCGATGGCGCAACATAGCCGTCGAACACGATATCAGCATAGGCCAAGTCATGAACCACCCAGATAGAATGCTTTCTCGCTATCGCCACCACGCGTTCAAAGAAATCCAGCTCGACACAATGGGTGGTCGGGTTTCCGGGAAAATTCAATACCAGCATTTTCGGCTTGGGCCAGGAATCCTTGATCGCCCGCTCCAGCTCGTAAAAGAAATCCACGTCGTTGTTGAGCGGCACATGCCGAATATCGGCGCCGGCAATGATGAAGCCGTAGGGATGAATCGGGTAAGACGGATTCGGCACCAGCACGGCGTCGCCTGGCCCGACAGTCGCCAGCGCCAGGTGCGCCAGCCCCTCCTTCGAGCCTATGGTGACGATAGCCTCTGATTCGGGGTTAATGTCGACATCGAAGCGGGTCTTGTACCAGTTGCTGATGGCCTTGCGCAAACGAGGTATTCCACGTGACATGGAATACCGGTGCACCTGGGGTTTCTCAACGGTTTCGATGAGTTTTTTGCGAATATGTTCGGGCGCGGGCTGATCCGGATTTCCCATGCCGAAATCGATAATGTCTTCGCCACGCTGGCGCGCCGCCGCTTTCAGCTCATTGACGATGTTGAATACATACGGCGGCAAGCGTTTGATGCGCGGAAACTGGTCGATTACGATCACAATAAGGCCTGAAAGGAACGCTGAAACGGGTTAAAGAGTATTAGCGAGACGGAACCATACTGTCGCCGTTATACTGTGTCAATTACTGGTTTGATTCGTAACGGGAAAAGCTATGCAAATCAACATGGAAACGGATGCCGGCGCCAATCTGATCCGATCTTATGATGCAGGCCGCATCGGAGTGAATGAAGAATTTTTCAACAGCAACATCATCGTTGCCAGCGATGTGCTAATCAGTGACTGGAAGATCACAGCCCCGGAGGAGCTCTGCTTGGATGATTTCAGGAAAATGGCCGCGTTGGAACCAACCATAGTTTTACTGGGAACGGGCGAGCAGCAGATTTTTCCTGCACAGGATCTGCTGACCCCGCTCATGCATCAACAGATCGGGCTGGAAACCATGACGACACGCAATGCGTGTCATACCTACAATGTCCTGGTACACGAAGGCAGACGCGTCGTCGCGGCTCTTTTCGTTTAGCGCAGCGACGTTCAGCGCGACAGCATATCGAAGGAATAGCCGTTCTTTTCCAATAATCCCCGTAACTTTTGTAGGGCTTCAACCTGAATCTGGCGCACTCGCTCGCGCGTTACGCCAACCTCTTTGCCGACTTCTTCCAGCGTCTGGGTGTCGCGGCCGCGCAAGCCAAAACGCCTTTCTATCACTTCCCGCTGTTTGTCCGTCAGACTGTTGAGCCAACTGTCGATATATTTGTCGACAATGTCTCCCTGCAGGATATCTGCGGGGTCGCTGGCTTTTTCGTCAGCTACGGATTCCATCAAAGAACGCGCTGGGTCATTCTCGAATGGCATATCAAACGAAGTGATGTTCTCGGTCAGATCAAGCATTTTCTTGACATTTTTCAAAGGCACATCGAGCTTTTCGGCTATTTCGGCAGCGGTTGGCTCATGATCAAGCTGTTGGGTCAGTTCCCGGGCAGCGCGGTGGTATACATTGATTTCCTTGAGTACGTGAACAGGAAGACGAATGGTTCGAGTCTGGTTCATCAGCGCGCGTTCAATGGTCTGACGAATCCACCAGGTGGCGTAGGTGGAAAAGCGAAACCCGCGTTCCGGATCAAATTTCTCCACTGCCCGGATTAAACCGAGATTACCTTCTTCAATCAGATCCAGCAAAGGCAAACCGCGGTTCAGGTAACGGCGGGATATTTTTACCACCAGGCGCAAGTTGCTTTCTATCATCTGCCGTCTGGCATCCTCGTCGCCTTTTGCGATCAGCCGGCCTATACGGATCTCATCTTCCGCTGTCAGCAATGGCGAAAAGCCGATCTGCTTCAGATAGATACGGGTTGCGTCCGCCTGGGATAATTGTTTACCGGAAACCGCCATTTTGACCTGTTTAGCCCTTATACCTCGGAAAGAGAATTATAACTGTACTTTAATCGATAGGATAGGCATTTAATTATCTTTATTATCAATAGGTTCTGTGATTATTCTAGTGTAATACTTTAAGCGGATTAATGGGTTCGCCGTTTTTTCTTATTTCAAAATACAGGTTTACCCGATCCGTATCGGAGTCACCCATTTTAGCGATGACCTGACCCTGCCGGATGGCCTGGCCTTCTTTCACCAGGATTTTATCATTGTGCGCATAGGCGCTCAGGTAGGTTTCGTTGTGTTTGACTATAATCAACTTGCCCAGGCCAAGTATTCCCGAGCCCTGATAGACTACCTCACCTGCTGCCGCTGCTTTCACCGATTGACCACGATTACCGAATATTGCAATGCCATCAATGCCGCGCTTACGTGAAACCACTCGTTTGTGTTTGCCCCGCGCGGGCCACTGCCAGTGTCTCACTTTCCCCAAAACCGGTTTCCCTGCCGATGACTTGTCCGTTACTGCAGATCCCGCGTTGGGGGCGCCTGGCGCGGGTGGCGCCTCAGGGAGAGCCTCCTGCTCTATCACATCTTCTTCCGGCTCTATGACGATGGGTGGTAAAACTTCGTCCGATGACTGCGCCGGCTCATCAGCCGGGCGCCACAGCTTTATTCTTTGCCCGTACTTGATCAGATAAGGCGGCTTGATCTGGTTCCATTTGGCCAGCTGTCTGAAATCCCTGCGTGTCTGCCAGGCGATGCTGTACAAAGTATCTCCGGGTTTGACCATGTAAATCGGAGCAATCTTTTGCGGCTGAATGTTGGCCCGGTCACTGGATGTGGTGCGGGTCTCGATTGGCGCCATGGGAGTATGAAAGGAACAGGCAGACAGTCCCAGCAGCCCTGACACATAAACGATTGCCATCCTGTTCATCGCCATATCTGGTACCCCGCTATACCGAACACCACCAGAGCCACAGATCCCCAGCCGATGTATTCAATGCGTCGCTGCAGACCATGCGCCATTTTCTCGCCTCCCAGATAGACCAGACCGGCCACCAGGAAAAAGCGTGCGCCCCGACCAATGAACGAAGCAACAAGAAACGGGATAAATGCCATATTGACCAGACCTGCAGTAATCGTAAACAGCTTATAAGGAATCGGAGAAAATCCGGCTACAAAAATAATCCACACGCCATAATCGGCGAACAGATTTTTCACCGTTTCCAGTCTGGCCTCCAGGTGGTACAACTGGACAATGGGTTTGGCCAGTTCTTCATACAAAAACATGCCAATGACATACCCCAACGCCGCCCCGGCGATGGACGCGAGTGTTGTAACCAGCGCATAACGCCACGCCTTGCGCCGGTTCGCCAGCACCATCGGCGCCAGCATCACGTCGGGCGGCACCGGGAAAAACGATGCTTCCATGAAACTCAGCAAGCCCAGGTACCAGACCGCTTGTTTATGCGCGGCCCAGCGCAGCACCGCTTCGTATAGTTTGCCGAACATGAGCCGTCTTTACTCGCGGGACGGAACCAGGGGGACGAAACGGACGGGTTCGATCAGTCGCTCGGTGTAACCGTCCCCGGTGTTCTTGACGACATACAGGTTTTGTTCCTTGTCGCCAACAGGAATAACCATTTTCCCTCCCGGGGCCAACTGTTCCAGCAACGCATAAGGCACCTCTTCTGGCGCCGCAGTAACGATGATGCCGTCGTAGGGTTGATATTGGGGCCAGCCCTGATATCCGTCGCCATGCAGGAAACGTACGTTATTGATATTCAGTTTGATCAAACGCGATATGGCCGATTTATACAATGAAGCAATCCGCTCCACCGTATAAACCTGATCAAACAACTGGCTGAGTATGGCGGTCTGGTAGCCCGATCCCGTGCCTATTTCCAGCACCTTGTG
>QOAV01000131.1 GCA_003972845.1 Gammaproteobacteria bacterium | reverse complement strand
TTCGCCCGGGCACCACCGCCCCAGGTGACGTCTGCGCCGTTCCTGCTTTCATCCGCCGAGTCGAAATCGTTGGCTAAAAAGTTGCCAATCCTGGCGTTGGCCCGGGCCGAGCCTTCCAGGTCGGCCTCCCATACGAACACGCCCGCCTTGGCGTACAGGCTGAACAGGTCACCGATCGGCGCAGACAGGATGCCCACCAGTTCGACACCGGTCACAGAGCCGTGAATATTGGCGCTGACACGAATGGATGAACCCGCATCGGCGTAGCCAGTGCTGAAATCACCGTCGACAGAGCCCAGATCCACATAGCCTGCTTCGAGCGCAAAATAGGGATTGAACTGGTAGCCGACATAGGCTTTCCAGGCGTTGTCCGTGGCATCAACATCGCAGTTTGTATTGGCCTGGAACTGGGCAAAAACCGGGTTGAAAGCCGGGTTGTTTCCGGTTTCATCGCGCAGCTCTTGTTGCACCTTGTCCAAAGCTCTTTCACATGCGTCATCGACGATAGCAAAATCTGACTGGCCGTAGCCACCGCCCAGATAAAAACCTGAATAACCGTCATCGCCAGCTCGGGCCGCTGGTGAAGAAATGAAAAATAGCGCAACGGCCAGCAGTGCTGCTGGATGTTTTCTGTTTTGACTGTCAAGCATTGTACGGGCATCCCCTGAAAAAATCATGAAGACTACTTATACACGGTAGAGTCATTTAAAACAATAGGTTGTTACTTTTTCTTAATGTATTTTCTAGATTATTGCCGCGATTCGGGGTATCATTTGCCTTGTTGAAGAATCACGCAGCCGGGTGCTGGTGGGCGATATGCTAATGCCGCGGAACGCGTGACTCAGTCAAAACAGTTTGGTGCTGGCTAAAGACATTTCGCGCCAGACACCCGGGCGAACTTTTTACTATACAAAGAGACTAAGGGAGAAGCGAAAAGTACGGCGGGCAGGGTTCTTCAGGATTCAACCTGTACGTCAGGAAGGCGCGGCCGCGTAATTTGAGCAATCAATTGCCACACAGTATAGAATCGGAATTGATTGCCGCCTGATGCCTGGCCAGAAACAGCCCGACGAAGGCTAAACTGTGTCACGCTGCCGAAAAGCAGCCGTGTTCAGGTAAAAAATGAGGTAATATCCCTTTTTATATTTCCAGAACAGTCTGCACCAGCAACACGAGTGTAGCGCCCAGGAAGTAAAAATCCGGAATGTCCCGCCAGAGGACTGTCCCGGCTTCATTACCGGGAGTACTGATCAGGCATACTATCAAGACTCCGCAGGCAAACATCTACAGGAGGTAAATCAATGCCGTGGCAAAATGTAAGAAAATGGTTGGAAGACGAAATCGAGACTAAAGACAAAATTGATACCAGCAACTCTCTGGCGGAAAAGCTTCGGGCTCAGATCAGCCCCGATGATTTCTCCGAAGGGGATCAGGAGCCAAAGGCATCCACCGGAGACTCCGGAACCGAAATAGAAGATAAAAAGGGCGAAACCACAACCTCCGCTGAACAAGTCCCTGATACACCGGGAAAACCGGACCTTGGGGCTCAAGCAGCATTCAGCGAAACACAAGACATCAAAAAACCAGAAAAAACCCAGGAAGGTAAAAAAGAAATGAACACCAGTCCGACTATCACTGAATCCATTCCTTATGGCATAGAAGAAGCGACCGAGCTGATGCGAGGCTTGCCGGAAGATCATATCGAGCTTGTGGCGCTGGTAGTCAAGCGCACTCTCGAGTCAACCAATGTCAAAGTCTCAACCATTATCGACGACGCTTCCCAGAAGCAAAAGCGTATTGATGACCGCATCAGTCTGCTGAAAAACGAAATTGGCAAATTTGAAGAGGAAATTGCGCTGCGCAGGGGCGAAATCAGTACCCTGGAAACCGAAGGCGAAGAAATCACTACCGTGAAAGAGCGTCTGAAACTGGCGGAGCAGCTATCCATCAAGGAAAATGCAGACAAAGCGCCGGCTGCTGGTGGCGCAACTGACGAAAACCCCACTCCAAAGCCGAAAAAACCGCCAACAACCAAGAAATAAGCCGTACAGATAGAAGTCCCTTCCCCCGCCCGAAAAAAGGGGGAGACCTCTTCCTGTCTGCGCAGTTACAACAGCGCAGACAGCCGCTGGATCATACCCAGAGCCTGAGTTGCATAACCGCCACCAAATAAATTGAAGTGATTCAATATGTGATACAGGTTATAGAGAGTCTTGCGCTCGCTGTAGCCTGAATCCAGCGGATACGAAGCGTTATAGGCATCGTAGAAACCGGCGCCGAACCCTCCGAACAACTCGGTCATGGCGATGTCCGCCTCACGATCGCCATAGTATACGGCCGGATCGTATATCACCGGCTGGCTACAGTCGTCATAACCGTAATTGCCACCCCAAAGGTCCCCATGCAACAGGGATGGCCGGGGCGAATACTCGCTGAAAAACCGCGGCAGATTCTGCAACAGCCGATGCGCCTGCGTCTTTAGCAAAGGTTCACCATTGCGGGCTGCCAGGTCCAGCTGGTAGCCAAGCCGCTGCTCGCCCCAGAAATCAATCCAGTTGTCACGTCTCTGGTTTGGTTGCGGCGTGCTGCCGATGGTATTGTCCCGATGCCAGCCGAATTGCGATGCGGTATGCCGGTGCATACGCGCCATTTTTTGGCCAAACTCCGCCGCCGAACCTGTGCCCCCCAACGATATATACTCCAGTACCAGAAAACTGCGGTCGCCATCTACGCCACTGACCACGGGTAGTGGCGCCCGAATCGCATGGGCGCTGTTGATCTCGGCCAGCCCTTCAGCCTCGGCTTCGAACATGTGCAGCATCTGCGCCTGATTCATCTTGACGAAATAGGAAGCCTTGCTGCCGGTGAGAACAACCGCATCGTTGATACAGCCGCCACCCGCATGGCGCTCGCCGGTTATGACGAATTCATTGCCGGTGGTTTCAGAAATTTTCGCGGCGATGTTGTCGTATTCAGACACAATCAGTCACTCGATTGATGGCATGGGCAAGCTGCTGCCGCGACTAACGGGTTTATTCGGAGCCCGGCAGTTTTACGGAGCGAGGAATGATACCATAAATGCGAAAGCGAACCTGTTTCTGGCATTGGAATCGCCACCTCTCTATACATTAAAATAGCAAACAAAGAGTTGAAAAATACAAAGATACTAACAAATGTACAGATCCTCATGAAACTTCTCACCATCAAGCATTAACCAAGGAACAACAGGAATAACTTATTGATTTATATCATATATATGAACGAGGCCTCCAGGCAGTTTGTTAGTCGACACTCTCAATGAAGCTTTCTCTACAGCGCTTTTCCACAGACTTATCCACAGGTTGGCACTGCTGTTCACAGCCCCGCGGCAACCCGGTTACACAGCTGTGAAAACGACACCTGCTTTTCCGGCGAGGGCGCCCAGCGCATGTATGTAAAAATTGCGCTCCCCGTGCCGCTGCGCAAGGCTTTCGACTACCACTGCGGCGCTTCCACCAACCTGCCCAGAGGCGCGCGAGTCAGAGTGCCATTCGGTTCGAGAAACCTGGTCGGTGTGGTGCTTGGTCACAGCGAAACGCCGGAGTTTGATCGCAGCAAAATACGTCCGGTCAGCAAAATTATCGACCATGAGCCGATTTTACCGGAAAATCTGCTGAGCCTGCTGGAATGGACAGCAGGCTACTATCACCACCCTGTTGGCGAAACCATCTTTACCGCTTTGCCGACCCTGGTTCGGCAGACCCGCTCTGTGCATGGGGAGCCAGCAGCCTGCTGGGTGTTGACCGCGGCCGGCAGGGCGCTGCAAGACAACAGTGTGAAAGGCAAGGTGCAGCAGCGCCTGCTTGCCCTGTTCAGACAAAATGATGATCCGGTGTCGGAAACCAGCCTGCGCGCTATATCCGCTTCCGCGCGTCAATCGCTGCAGCGGATGGCGCACAAGGGCTGGGTAGAGCCAGTCGAATGTCCACCGGAAACCACACCTGTCAAGCCGGCCGATACGACAGCCAACGTGGATCGGCACAGACTGAACGCTGACCAGGATGCCGCTGTCAGCGCCATCAACGCCGCCAGCGGCTTCGCCAGTTTCGTGCTGCACGGGGTGACCGGCAGCGGCAAGACCGAGGTCTACATCCGCACCGCCCGGAACATGCTCGAACAGGGCCGGCAGGTGTTGATACTGACCCCGGAAATCGGACTCACGCCACAGCTGACCGGGCGGCTGGAGTACAGCCTCGGTGTTACTGCGTCGGTGCTGCATTCCGGCCTCAACGACAGCGAACGCCTGCAGGCCTGGCGCCACGCCCGTGAAGGCCGCTCCCGGCTGATCATCGGCACCCGCTCCAGTATTTTCACACCGGCGCCGGAGCTGGGCATGATCATAGTCGACGAAGAACATGACCTGTCCTACAAGCAACAAGACGGCTTGCGTTATAACGCCCGCGATGTTGCCCTGATGCGAGCGCGGCGTGAAGGCATTCCCATCGTACTCGGTTCCGCCACGCCATCGCTGGAAAGCTGGGCCAATTGCGAAGCAGGCAGGCATCAGTTGTTGTCCCTGCCGCAACGCGCCGGCAACGCTCAGCCGCCCGCCATGCAATTTCTCGACATGCGCAAGACGCCCTCACTGGACGGACTGTCGCCCCAGTTGCTGGACGCCATACGCGAACAGGTGGGCAAAGGCGAACAGACCCTGCTGTTTCTCAATCGCCGTGGCTATTCGCCGGTGCTGTACTGCGCCGACTGCGGCTGGATCGCACCCTGCCAGCGCTGCGACGCCCGCCTGACCTGGCACAAGCGCGACCGCCGTCTGCGCTGCCATCACTGCGGCGCTGATTTTCCGGTTTATGAGCATTGCCCTGAATGTGAAGGCAAAAACCTCACCAGTGTCGGCGAAGGCACCGAGCGCATCGAAGACTCCCTGCAAACCGCCGTTCCCAACGCACGATTGCTGCGTATCGATCGCGACAGCATGTCACGCAAGCATGCCCTGGAAAACGCCCTGCGGCTGATACACGAGCGGCAGGTCGATATACTCATTGGCACGCAAATGCTGTCCAAGGGCCACCATTTCCCCGATGTCACTCTGGTGGCCGTGATCAACGCCGACAGCGCCCTGTATTCCACCGACTTCCGCGCTCCGGAACGCCTGTTCCAGCTGGTCACGCAGGTCGCCGGGCGCGCCGGACGCGCGGACAAACCGGGCCGGGTGCTGATCCAGACCGCGCACCCCGACAATCCGGTGTACCGGCAAATCGTCTGCGACGACTATCCCGCCTTCGCCGACGCCCAGCTGGCAGAGCGCCGCGACATCGGTTATCCGCCGTACCGCTACTTCGCCCTGCTGCGCGCCGAATCGGTCAAACAGGACGCCGCGTTGCAGTTTCTTGATCAGGCGCGTCAAATGGCTCTCCCGCTGCTGCCTGAAGGCGTCAGCCTGTCCGACGCCATACCCTCGCCCATGCAACGCCGCGCCGGGCGCTGGCGCGCGCAGTTATTGGCGCAAGGCCCGGCGCGCAAAAATCTGCATGCTTTCCTCAATCAGTGGTTACAAAAACTCGACAAGGAAAGCGGCGCAAGACGCGGCGTCCGCTGGTCTGTCGATATAGACCCCATGGAGATGAATTGACGCGCGACGCAATCCTCCCCCGTCGGGCTACTGCAAAGCCGCTTCTTTTCCGGTAAAGTCCGCCGACTAATCAATTCGGGTAGAGGTATACACACATGGCCAAGCAAGAATATGCAATAGCTCCTTCCATTCTGTCGGCGAATTTCGCCAAGCTGGGACAGGAGGTTGACGATGTACTCGCATCGGGCGCAAAGATCGTTCATTTCGATGTGATGGACAATCACTATGTCCCCAACCTGACCATCGGCCCGCTGGTCTGCGACGCGCTGCGCAAACACGGCGTCACGGCCGACATTGACGTTCACCTGATGGTCAAGCCGGTGGACCGCATCATCCCTGATTTCGCCAAGGCGGGCGCCACCTACATCACTTTCCACCCGGAAGCCTCCGAGCACGTGGACCGCTCCTTGCAACTGATCCGCGAAAGCGGCTGCA
>QOAV01000134.1 GCA_003972845.1 Gammaproteobacteria bacterium | reverse complement strand
ACACGGTCATGCCGCAAACGTACATGCGCACATGATTGGGTTCGATGGTCTTCAGCGGCTGCTTGCGCCGGGTCATGCTGTCGTACAGGTGGATCATGGGCCGATGTCGCTATCATAGAAAGAAAGCGGGAATACTATGCAAGCGTGGTCAAACTGTCGAGT
The DNA here is from genome assembly GCA_003972845.1 of Gammaproteobacteria bacterium. Lineage (GTDB taxonomy): Bacteria > Pseudomonadota > Gammaproteobacteria > QOAV01 > QOAV01 > QOAV01. The sequence goes on along the minus strand of QOAV01000134.1, from coordinate 6,027 downwards.
ATTCATGTTAGCAATCGGTTATACTGCAGCCCGTTTTTTTCTTAAGCCTGTTTTTCACGGCGCTGTTTTGGTATCCCCTATGTCTGTTGATTCTTCCACACCCGATTCTTTCGACGAATTGGGTTTGTCCGCCCCTGTCATGTCCGCCGTCAAAAAAGCCGGCTATGAGTCCCCTTCGCCCATACAAGCGGCGATCATTCCGCTTGTACTGCAAGGCCGTGATGTCATCGGCCAGGCCCAGACCGGCACTGGCAAGACCGCTGCCTTCGCCCTGCCCATATTGAGCAATATCGACCTCAAGCAGGAAAAACCGCAGGTGATGGTGCTGGCGCCCACGCGTGAGCTGGCCATACAGGTGGCGGAAGCTTTCCAGACCTATGCGTCCGGCCTGAAAGGTTTTCATGTGCTGCCGATTTATGGCGGCACGGATTTTCGCGGTCAGCTGCGCCAGTTACAGCGCGGCGTGCATGTGGTTGTCGGCACGCCGGGCCGGGTCATGGACCACATGCGCCGCGGCACGCTGGATCTTTCCGGCCTGAAAACTCTGGTGCTGGACGAAGCCGACGAGATGCTGCGCATGGGCTTCATTGACGATGTGGAATGGATACTGGAACAGACGCCGGAGCAGCGCCAGATCGCGTTGTTCTCCGCCACCATGCCGGACGCCATCCGCAAGATCGCGAAAAAGCACCTGAACAATCCCGAACAGGTAACGATCAAACAGAAAACCACCACCGCCGCCAATATCCGTCAGCGTTACATGATCGCTTCCGGCCGCAACAAACTGGACGCTCTTACGCGCATACTGGAATCGGAACCCTACGATGGCGTCATCATTTTTTCGCGCACCAAGACCATGACAGTAGAACTGGCCGACCGTCTGCGCGCACGGGGTTATGCTGCGACCGCCATCAACGGCGAGATCCCGCAGGCCAAACGCGAAAAAACCATCCATGCACTGAAAAAAGGCCAGCTGGACATACTCATTGCTACTGACGTGGTAGCGCGCGGCCTGGATGTGGAACGCATTTCGCTGATCATCAATTACGATATCCCCCACGACACGGAGTCCTATGTTCATCGCATTGGCCGCACCGGACGCGCCGGACGCAGCGGTGAAGCCATATTGTTCGTCGCGCCACGCGAAAAACGTCTGCTGCACGCCATCGAGCGCGCCACAAACCAGAAAATCGAACCCATGCAGATGCCGTCCACGGACACCATCAACGCCAGACGCATTGAGCAGTTCAAGCAAAAAATCAGCGACACTCTGACCAACCATCCGGAAGGTCTGGTGTTTTACCGTGACCTCATTGCGCAATATCAGGAAGATAACGACGTTGATCCGCTGGAAATCGCCGCTGCTCTGGCGAAGCTGAACCAGGGCAACGAAGACCTGCTGGTTTCCGATCGACCGCAGGGCCGCCAGGAAAGCTTTGGCGCAGACCGCGGCAGGCCTTCCAGGCACAGCCGCCGGGATGGCCGGCGTGAAGTCAGCCGCGAGCGCAGTGACAGTCGCAGCCAGGGACGCAGGCATGAGCGCAGCCGTGACGACCGCCCGAGACGCGCCCCCGCCCGCCAGCAACAACGTAGCGGATCGCGCCAGCCAGAAGCAGGCATGGAGCGCTATCGCATCGAAGTCGGTCGCGCCCATGATGTGCAGCCAGGCAACATCGTTGGCGCCATCGCCAACGAAGCCGGCCTGTCCAGTGAGCATATCGGCCGCATCACCATTGAAGAAGACCACAGTTTCGTGGATTTGCCGGAAGGTATGCCAAAAGACATCAAACGTGATCTGAGCAAGGCCTGGGTAAAAGGCCGGCAATTGAAAATTTCACTGGCGGGTGAAGGGAAAACGGGCTACGCCAACAAACGCGACAAACCGCGGAAAAAACTGCACATCAAAAGCCAGAGCGGTACAAAGAAGAGCAAATAATCCGCAGCGCCAAAAAAAGCCGGGCGCTACCCCGGCTTGCGGACGACCATTCAATCAGTAACGCTCAGTATGAAGTACCGAAACCCTGGTCTATTTCATTTTCCAGCTGTTTGAGTTGTACCAGGTTACTGATCTGGCGCACCGGGCCAGACGGGAACAGCTGATACAGATATTTGCGTCCTCCCTGTTCCCTGAATTCGTCGTCCAGCATTTTGGACATTTCGCGAGCATGCCGGCATTCCGGACAGCTCTCGTAAACATCCATGACAAAATCGATGGCATCCCAGTGTTCCGGCGTCAATTCGATGCCTTCCTGTTCAGCCCTTTCGGCTACTGCCTGATGCAGCGCCATGCGTTCGCTGTGATTGTCTCCTGCGTAAGCCATGGTAGACCTCCTTATGGTTATCATGCGGTCTACCCACTATAGCATAGCCTGGCTTATGCCTTCATTGATATTTTTTATTAATGGGCATTATACTTATTGAATAGTTTGCCGCCGCAGGCAGCCATGCTCATCAGGGCAACGGCCGCTGTTTCCACTCGCAGTATGTTCTCGCCCAGATCGACCGCTTCCACCCGAGCATCTTTCATCAAATCCAGTTCCGCTGCGGAGAAACCACCTTCCGGCCCGGTCAGCATGATGATTTCGCGTTCATACCGCACACTGTCCCAATCGGGCTGACTGTTGCCGGGCTGCGCCAGCAGTATTCGCGCATCGCCCGCACTCTCCAGCATTCCCGCCACATTCACGGGCGCCATGATGCCCGGCAGCCATACACGCCGGCTTTGTTTGCACGCCGCCAGACAAACTCGACGCCAGCGGCCCAGAGTCTTGTCGGTCATTTTCGCCGGGCTGTGCTCGCACAGCAACGGAGTAAACCGGGTCATGCCCAGTTGAGTCAGCATATCCAGCATGGTGGTCATGCGGTCGCCTTTGGGCGTTGCGGCGGCGACGTGCCATTCGCGCAAGGGACGCGGCCGCCTTTCCAGTTTCTCGATACGCACCATGACTTCACGTTTGCGCAACAGATTGGTAATCACCGCGCTGGCCAGAACGCCCCGTCCGTCGGTCAGGTAAAGCCGGTCGCCAACACCCATGCGCCGGGATGCCAGAACATGACGGGATTCTTCCGCAATCAGCAGGCCTTCATCACCCTGCTCCGGCAGGGTTTCCAGATAGAACAGCGGTTGGTCTGGCCGGATGCTCATTTCAGATAGACGTCGTAGCGCAGCAATTTGCTTTTGATGCTGTGATGCACGCCCGCGGCCAGCGGCGGTGCATAATGCGGACGTTTCACCACCACCCGCTTGCCGGCGGCTTCCAGCGCTGCCTGAAACAGCTCCCGCGAATCCGCATCGTCCCCCACCACGGAACGAATCAGCTGTATGTCCTTGCGCGGTAGCGCCGATTCCCTGCGCTTGGGCGGAAACATGGGGTCCACATACACCACATCGGCCTGCTCGCATCGGGGCAACAGCTGGATGGCGTCTCCCTGGGTCAGGGCAAGCCGTTGGCGGATCGCTTCGCTGCAGGCATTGGCCGGATCCAGATTGTCCAGCAAGTCCCGCACCAGCTGCACCAGCAACGGCGAACGCTCAAAAGCGGTTACCCGGTAGCCCAGACAGGCCATGAACATGGCGTCCTGCGCCAGTCCGGCGGTGGCGTCGATTATGCTGTCTGCCGCGCCCAGCGCTTTTGCCAACGGCTGCTTGCGCGACAGGTCGCGGCTGTGAGGCCGGCAATCAATGGCCGGCGGCTGTGCGCAAATATCCATGCTCCTGCCGCTCGCCATCAGCCGCGCTGTCAGTCGGCCATCAATGCGATGTAAGACGACTTCGGGCATGTGGGGCCGGCTCTGGCATCAATACAAAAAACAGCTGACCGAACGCCCGTTCGGCGCGCGTTTGGTGGGCGGATATTTTTTCGCACAGATATCCATGGCGTTGGGGCAGCGCGGGTGAAAATAGCAACCGCTCGGGGGATTGGCCGGTGACGGCATATCGCCCTCCAGGCGAATCACTTCGCGCCCGCTGTCTTTTTCGAGCTCCGGCACCGCCGACAGCAGCGCCCGGGTATAGGGATGCAGCGGCGTGCGCAGGATTTGCTCGGCAGTGCCGTATTCGACAATCACGCCCAGATACATCACCGCTATGTCATGGGCCAGATAGGCCACTGCCGAAATGTTGTGAGTAATGAACAGATAGGACAGCCCCAGCCTTTCCTGCAGGTCTTTCAGCAGATTCAGTATCTGCGCCTGCACCGAAACATCCAGCGCGCTGGTAGGCTCATCACAGACGATCAATTTAGGATCCACCGCCAGCGCCCGGGCGATGGCAATGCGCTGACGCTGCCCGCCGGAAAACTCGTGGGGGTAGCGATTCACGTGAGAAGCGTGCAGACCAACCTGTTTCAGCAGTTCCTGCACTCGCTGCAGACGCTCTGCGCGGTTGCGGCCAATGCTCTGCGCCGCCATGCCTTCCATGATGATTTCCCCCACCATCATGCGTGAATTCATGGAAGCAAACGGATCCTGAAAAATGAACTGCAAGTCAGTACGCAGCGGCCGCATTTCCGCGGCGCTGAGCCGGGTCAGATCCCGGCCCTGGTACTCCACCTTGCCGCTGGTGGGCCGGATCAGCTGCAGAATGCTCTTGCCCACCGTGGTTTTGCCGCAACCGGATTCGCCCACCAGGGCAACGGTTATCGCTCTGGGAATGGACAGGCTGACGCCATCCACAGCCTTGACATAACCCACAACACGGCGGAACAGTCCCTTTTTGATGGGGAAATGCACTTTCAAGTGAGCGACTTCCAGCAACGGCTCATGCTTGACCGGCTCGCCTGCTTTACGTGCCAGCCGTCCCTCAATGCCAGGCCCGCGCAAATCGGGAAACGCCGATTCCCGGATAAACTGGTACAAATGACAACGCACAGACTGGGCATCGTTCAGGATAAGCATTTGCGGTGGTTTTTCCCGGCAAAGCTCCCACGCCGCCGGACACCGATCAGCAAAACGGCAGCCACGAAACACCGTATTCAACGGCGGCACCGAGCCCTTGATGGTATCCAGCCGCTGGCCGCGCTTTTCCAGTGAAGGCAGCGACTGGAACAATTTGGCGCTGTAGGGATGGCGAGGCGAACGGAAAAAAGCCCGGGCGTCGCCCTGCTCCACCAGCTGACCGGCGTACATCACCGCCACCCGGTCCGCCATTTGCGACACCACGCCCAGGTCATGGGTAATCAGCAAAATCGCCATACCGGTTTCTTTCTGCAGCTGTTTGAGCAGATCCAGCACCTGCAACTGGGTGGTCACATCCAGCGCCGTGGTGGGTTCGTCCGCAATCAGGATTTCCGGTTTTGTGGCCAGGGCAATAGCGATGACCACCCGCTGTTTCATACCGCCGGAGAGCTGATGCGGATATTCGCTGGCGCGCCGTTTCGGGTCCGGAATGCCGACATCATCCAGCAGCCTGATCACTCTTTCCCGTATGACTTTTTTCTTCAGGCCCTGATGCAGCTTCAGGGTTTCGCCAATCTGTTCGCCAATGGTCATCACCGGATTCAGGCTGGTCATGGGCTCCTGAAAAATCATGGCGATGCGCGCACCACGCAGCTTGCGCATTTCCACTTCGGACAGCCCCAGCAGTTCCTTGCCGCGCAGCATGACGGAGCCTTCCACGATACGGCCCGCGGGCGATGGCACCAGCTGCATGATGGACAGGGCAGTGACCGACTTGCCGCAGCCCGATTCGCCCACCAGAGCCAGGGTTTCGCAGGCTTCCAGATCAAAATCGACGCCATCCACCGCGCGGTAGGGATGCTTTCCCTTGCCGAACCAGGTTTTCAGGCCGCGTACCTGCAGCAATGGATGATTGTTTTCGCTCATCCTTTTTGCTCCCGTAGCCTGGGATCAAACGCATCGCGAACCACGTCGGCAAACAGGTTGGCCGCCAGCACCAGGGTGAACATGAAGCTGAAAGCCGCCAGCAGCGACCACCAAACCACCGGCTCGCGCGCCATTTCCAGGCGCGCGCGGTTGATCATGTTGCCCCAGGAATCCATGGACGGATCGACGCCGATGCCGATATAG
>QOAV01000235.1 GCA_003972845.1 Gammaproteobacteria bacterium | reverse complement strand
TCGGTCAGACGACTGGAGAAAGGCGCTGATCGACCGATCAATCCGCTGGAGGACCGCCTCGCTGTACTCGCCGCCTTGCGTTGCGTTTCCCTGGCGGTTCCGTTTGAAGACGACACGCCAATGCGCCTGATCGAGCAAATTCAACCGAACCATCTGGTCAAGGGCGGAGACTGGCCTCCGGAGCATATTGTCGGCGCGGAGTTTGTGCGCAGCCATGGCGGCGAAGTTCACTCCATTCCTTTCCGGTATCAGCGTTCCACCACCGAATTGCTGTCGCGCATTCGTGCTGTCAGATAGTCTCGCCGAACGCCTTCGGGAAATACTGGGGCACGCCAATCTGCTGCTCGACCCGGCCGATTGCTGGACTTATGGTTTCGACAATTCGCGCCGGCAGCTATCTCCGCTGGCGGTTGCTTTCCCCACCACATCAGATCAGATTGGACAACTGATTGCGACGGCGAGGAACAACCGTATTGCTCTGGTGCCGCGCGGCAGCGGCACCGGCACCACCGGCGGCGCGGTGCCGGTGGAAAACAGTATAGTCATGGCGCTGGAACGCATGGACAGCATAATTGACATCGACCCTGGCAATCGCACCATGCATGTGCAACCAGGCGTCATCAACGACGCGGTGCAACAGGCTGCCGCTGAACACGGTCTGTTCTGGGCGCCCGATCCGGGCAGCTCGGCATTTTGCACCGTGGGCGGCAATCTGGCTTTCAACGCCGCCGGGCCGCGTGCGGTCAAATACGGCACCACGCGGGAAAACGTGCTGGGCCTGAAAGCCATTACCGGGGCCGGCAAGGAAATCGTTACCGGCACCAACACGACCAAAGGCGTGGTCGGCTACGACCTCACCCGGCTCATTATCGGCTCCGAAGGCACGCTTGCGGTGATTACCGAAGCAACGCTCAAACTGCTGCCGCTACCCGAATCCCGGCGCACTGTCATGGCATCCTACGCCAGCATCGACGCCGCCACCCGCGCCATCATCAGCATCATGACGCAGCCGGTCATGCCCTGCGCTGTGGAATTCATCGACCGACCCGCCATTGACATGATTCGGGATTTTTCCGATGCGGATTTGCCGCAACATGCCGGCGCCCTGCTCATGGTTGAAGTGGATGGGGCTGTTGACTGCCTGGACAGTTCCGTTCAGTCAGTATCGGCAGCCCTGAACAATGACGGCTTGCTGGAACAGCGTATTGCCACAACGGAGGCAGAATCCCGACAACTGTGGGCAACACGCAAGGCGCTGTCTCCCGCCCTGCGAAAAATCGCGCCCAACAAGTTGAATGAAGATGTGGTGGTGCCAGTAACCCGCATCCCGGATCTGATCCACGGCATCGAACGCCTGAGCGAGCAATACCATCTTTCCATTGTCAATTTCGGTCATGCCGGCAATGGCAACATTCATGTCAATCTGCTGTATGACAACACGGATCCCGCGCAGGACGCCAGCGCCCGGCAATGCCTCCGGTCGCTGTTCACCCTGGTGCTGGAACTGGGCGGCACCCTGTCAGGAGAACACGGTATAGGCATCGAGAAGCGTGACTATATCAGCCAGGAAATCGACACCGCCAGCCTGGACCTGATGCGCAAGCTGAAAACCGTGTTTGATCCGGACAACATACTCAATCCGGGCAAGATATTTCCCTCTCCATGAGCACCCTGCTTCTACTCATCGTCGCCGTACTGTTCGGCCTGTATTGGCTCAACAGCAACCACGCCCGGGTCAACGCCATTGAAGCCGCTCGCCGGCACTGCGCACAACTGGGTTTTCAGTTTCTTGACGGCAGCGTCGCTCTGGATAAAACCCGGCCCGAGCGGGTTAACGGCCAAATGGGGTTTTCCCGGCTTTATCGCTTCGAATATGCCGACCAACAGATGCAACGCTGGGTCGGATATGTCATCATCCGCTTACCTGACAGGACCCGGTTTCAAATGGATCCTGCCAGCATGGGAGATCAAACTGACAATAACCAAAGGGCTCGTTATGCGGACACAAAACCCCGCGCGGAAATGCGGGATATAGTGCATTCGCCAGTAAAAAACGCCCTGCCAACCTTCGAAGACAAGCATCATGGCAGCGACTCGATCAAAAAACCGTAAACAGGACATACTGGTGGCCCTGGCCACCATGCTGGAAGAAAACACCGGCTCGGGCATCACCACCGCAGCGCTGGCGCGTAAAGTGGGTGTATCGGAAGCGGCCCTGTACCGGCATTTTCCGTCCAAGGCAAAGATGTTTGAAGGGTTGCTGGATTTTATCGACCAGTCTGTTTTCACCTTGATCAATCGTATTCAGGAAGAAGACTCGAGCTGCGCCGGACGCGTACAGAAAATCATGGCCCTGATCATGGGTTTTGCCGACAAGAATCCCGGCATCGCCCGGCTGCTGTACGGCGATGTCCTGCTTACCGAGTCTGAACGATTGCAGAACCGGGTGGAAAAATTTTATGATCAGGTTGGCGCGCAATTGCGCCAGATCCTGCGTCAGGGCGCCATGGAAAAAAGTTTCGATTACCCGGTGGAGGACATCACCAGCATGCTGATGTACATCATGGAAGGCAGCATCGCTCACTATGTGCGCAGCGGTTACCGGGACAAACCCCTGGCGGGCTGGGACAGCCACTGGGCGATGCTGGAAAAATCCATCTTCAATTGAGTGAATCCGGTGAATAAAAACAAATTTCTCATCCTGCTTGGTCTGAGCCTCATGCTGTTCGTGCAGCATTCATCAGCCGAAACACTTCAGGACCGCAAAATCGCCCTGTTGCTAGAATATCTGGCTGCCGATCTGCAGATCATCGAAGGCGTTGGCCTGCAGAGAATCAAACTGGGCGACCCCATGAGCAAAGTTCGCACGGTTTTTGGCCAGACCAGAACTGCGCGGGAACTGGTTACCGACTCGCTGGTGCTGGAGGCTTCGCTCGACGCCAACACCCGGCTGCGCGTCACCGGCAGGCAGCGGGTTCGGAAAATGGCCTTCAAGGGCAACCAGCAGTCCCCCTATACGACACAATCCGGCGCCCGTTTCGGTATGCCCGCCTATGAGGTCATAACCACTTACGGCCCGGCCGTTGTCACAGACAAGGACAAGGGCAAGACCCTGACCTATCCCAGGAAAGGTATTCGTTTCCGGATTCAACACGGTGTGGTTGATGTCATCGAAGTGTTCCCTCCATCGTCCTGAGCTCAGAAAGCCCGAGCTTCCGTTCAATCACGCAAGTCCGTCTGCGTCCTGAAACGCCCTCCCGGCATTTGCACTGACATGAAGTACATCATTGGAATATCCGCCTATTATCACGACAGCGCGGCCGCCCTGCTGGCCGACGGCGAGATTATGGCAGCCGCTCAGGAAGAGCGATTCACACGAAAAAAACATGACGCCGGCTTCCCGGCTAACGCTCTTCAGTTCTGCCTGGACGAAGCTGGCATCGAACTGACCGATGTTTCGGATGTAGTGTTTTACGATAAGCCTCTGGTCAAATTTGAACGCCTGCTGGAAACCTACCTGGCTTATGCGCCGAAAGGATTCCGCTCGTTCATTGCCGCCATGCCGGTATGGCTGAAGGAGAAGCTGTATCTGAAAAGCACTTTGAAAAAGGAGCTCGCTGCCCTCGCCGGGTGCAGCAAACAAGACCTGCCGAACCTGCTGTTTGCCGAACATCATCAGTCACACGCCGCCTCCGCTTTTTTCCCCAGCCCGTTTGAGAAGGCTGCTGTTCTCTGCCTGGACGGGGTTGGTGAGTGGGCCACCACCTCGGCCTGGCTGGGCAAGGGCAATCAACTCAAGGCTCTGTGGGAAATCGATTTCCCGCATTCGCTGGGCCTGCTGTATTCCGCGTTTACTTATTACACCGGCTTTCGGGTCAATTCCGGCGAGTACAAGCTCATGGGCCTGGCGCCTTACGGCGAGCCGAAATACGTCGATCTGATCATGGATCATTTGCTGGATCTGAAGGGAGACGGCACCTTCCGGCTGGACATGTCGTATTTTAATTACGCCACCGGTCTTACCATGACCAACGACAAGTTTGCCAACCTGTTCGGCGCACCCGCGCGCACCCCTGAAACCGAGCTCAGCCAGAAAGAAATGGACATTGCCCGCTCCATACAGGTGGTCACGGAAGATATCGTTCTGAAGCTGGCGCGCACCGTGCAAAAAGAAACCGGCGCGGATTATCTTTGTCTGGCCGGCGGCGTTGCGCTGAACTGTGTCGCCAACGGCGTGTTGCTCCGGGAAAACATTTTCAGGGATATCTGGATACAGCCGGCCGCGGGTGATGCCGGTGGCGCGCTCGGCGCAGCGCAAGTGGTCTGGTACGAAAAATACCAAGGCGAGCGTATCGTCACCACCCCGGACAGCATGAAAGGGTCATATCTGGGGCCGAAATACGAAGACAACCAGATCGAAACCGAACTGGACGCAATCGGCGCAAAGTACACCCGCCTCGACGATGCCGAACTCATGCCCAAACTGGCGCACATACTGGCTGATGAAAAAGTCGTGGGCTGGTTCCAGGGACGCATGGAATTCGGCCCGCGCGCTCTGGGAGGACGCTCGATCATCGGCGATCCACGCAGTCAGAAGATGCAGTCGGTAATGAATCTGAAAATCAAATACCGCGAGTCCTTCCGGCCGTTTGCTCCGTCCATCCTGGCGGAAGATGTCTCTGAATATTTTGTTCAGGACCGGCCCAGCCCCTACATGCTGATCGTTGCGCCGGTGCAGGAAAAGCATCGCCTGGCCATGACCGAAGAACAACAAAAGCTGTTCGGCATCGAAAAACTCAATGTTCCACGCTCTTCCCTGCCGGCCATTACTCATGTTGATTATTCAGCACGCATACAAACCATACATAAAGAAACCAATCCGCGTTACCATGGGCTGATTAGCGCCTTCAAGAACGAAACTGGCTGCCCGGTGCTGGTCAACACGTCATTCAATGTGCGCGGTGAACCCATTGTCTGTACGCCGGAAGATGCCTATCGCTGCTTCATGCGCACCGAGATGGACTACCTGGTCGTGGAGAATTATCTGATGGCCAAGACCAACCAGCCCGACTGGGAACAGGACGATTCCTGGAAAGAAGAATTTGCTCTGGATTGATATGAAGACAACCCACACACAACCAACCACCAGGGAACTACGCGAATTCGGCCTCATCATGGCGGCCGGATTGATTGGCCTGTTCGGGCTGTTGTTTCCGTGGTGGGGCGATCGGCCCATTACGCTGCTCAGCTGGCCGTGGATCATCGGAGGAGCATTTGCCGTTGCCGCTCTGCTGTTTCCCCGCATGCTTGGCTTTCTATATAAAATCTGGATGAAAATCGGCCTGGTGCTGGGCTGGATCAATTCCAGGATTATACTTGGCCTGGTATTTTTTGTATTATTTCTGCCTGTCTCCCTGTTTTTCAAACTGACCGGGAAAGACCCGATGGCTCGGAAACTGGATAAAATGACGAAGACTTATCGCGTAAACAGCAAGCAACCTAAACCAGAAAATCTGGAGAAACCGTTCTGATGGGTGATTTACTGGCTGACCTCTGGGCGTTCATGAAAGAACGCAAAAAATTCTGGCTCGCCCCTATTATCGTCGTGCTGGTTTTACTGGGTGTATTGCTGGTGCTGGCGCAGGGTTCGGCGGTCGCACCGTTCATCTATACGCTGTTCTGATACAGCTATTGGCCATATTTGTTTTTGGATTGATTGAGATGTCCATACGCCCGCCAGAAAAAGAAACCGATGTAAAGCTTTTTCACAGGCCTTTTTAAGGTATACTGTGCGCCGCAGTCAGTCGCAGGCTGGTATGTTTGGAGTTTTCTCCTTACTCATACCCTATTGCTCTGAGCTGTTTTAATGTTTCACGCCCCAGGGCGTATTTTTATTTTTTGAGGAAGTTATGTCAGATCAAGTTTCAGGCGTTGTTAAATGGTTTAATGACGACAAAGGTTTCGGTTTTATTGAACAAGAAAACGGCCCGGATGTATTCGTACACTATCGCGCCATCAACGGCGAAGGTCGCCGCACCCTGCACGACGGTCAGCAAGTGACCTTCGATATCCGGGAAGGCGAAAAAGGATTACAGGCGGAAAACGTCAATCCTGCCTGAGCTGGTAATGATTGCCCGGTGTTGACACAACCCGGGTAGCCAAGGCTTGAAAAGCCCTGTCAGTTTTTTTCTGATGGGGCTTTTTTGTTTTCTGAGGAGCTGGCGGCAGGTTGGCGCA
>QOAV01000160.1 GCA_003972845.1 Gammaproteobacteria bacterium | reverse complement strand
TTCCGCGATATCGTCGCGAATATCCAGGAAGGATTCCTTGAACCAGTCCGGCTTTTCATGATAACCGGGAACCACCAGCCCTTCCTCCAGCTGGTCCTGTTGCGCAGGCGCAGGCGACTCCGCCAGCGCCATGCCGGACAAGGCGCCAAATATCAACCCGGCAACAAACCCTGTCAAACCATTCATGTCTCCCCTCCTGTCATTATTCGTTGTCATTGTGTGACCGCGCAACGGGAGAAATATTCCTTAAAGATAAGGCAACGCCAACCGCCACGCGGCAAAAATCACCCATCCGTAAAACAGGTAGCGAACCGGGCGCGAGCCATGAACGATCGCCACGACCGCCGTCAGTATCATCAGCACCGGCAAGGCCATGGGCAGGTGATAGGTGAGATCCGGGTCATAGCGGCCGTAGGCGAGGAACAGCAGCACCAACAATGTCGTCACCGACAGCCAGAACATGATACGCGCCCGGCTGATTTCCAGGCGGTGTTCGGCGGCGCGGAAAATCTCGTCGTCATCGCGGGTGCGGAATAACCTGGCCAGCACGGCGAACAGCAAAAACGGATAAACCACAAACGCGGTGTAACGGAATTCGCGCAGATTCCATTCATCCAGCGCCGCGCGCCAGCCAGCGCTGCGAAATAACTGGTACACCTGCTTCAGCTCGGTGATGCGCAAGGCGTTCTCCACGCGGTGGGCGCGGAACTTTATCTGCTGCGACAACGGAACTTCCCGAAACAGCTGTTTTGCCGAAGCCAGCAGGCCGTCGGGATTCTCCCGACCACCAAGGTAATGAGAAATCAGCAAAGCGTGTTTGTCGGGGTAATATCTGGCCTTGACCAGCGACCAGGGCGCGATGGTCGCGGCGAATATCAGGCACAGCAGCAGCGGGTAAATCAGGCCTTTGACAAACCCGGCTCGCAACAGCGAAAACGCCTGCCACAGGAAAAACAGCGGAATCATCAGGGCGCTACCTGCGTGCATATTCGCCGCCAGCCCCCAGGAAAGCCCTGCCAGCAGCCAGTTTCGCAGCGATTTGTTGTCAGAAAGCAGGATAAGCAATCCGCTGAGAAACAATGCGGCTGCGGCCAGCTTGAACCAGGCCAGGTAATAATTCACCAGCACAAAGGCGTTCAATGACACCAGCAGCACTCCAAAAACGATGCTCCGACTGGGCATGTAGCGACGCACAAAGGCCATCACCGGAAAAACCAGCATGGCATTGCAAGCCAGGGCAAAAAGCGCATATGCGCCGTAAGTGCGCCCGGCAAGGCCGATCATTTCGCCCTGTATCTGCCGATAGACCGCTGCCAGTACACCCGGCAGGATGCCGCGGTCCTCCACATAGTAGAGCAGGCGCCGGTTGGAGTAATAAACGGTGAATGGCTCGTTATCTGCGATAGCCCGGCCATTCACATAGTGCAGCACCGGATCATGGGCGTGAAAAGCGCCATAGGTGTAATTTTGATTGATCCATTGATAATCCAGCTCCCACACTGGCAAGGCCAGGCCATGAATCAACAAAGCCGTGAGACCGGCAACTAAAACAAGGTAGATCAGGACTGCAGGCAAAAACGAAAGCAGCATGCGCGCCAAACCCCTGATGCCCAGCCGCAGCGCCGCCAGCAGAACAATCACATCGGCAACGCCGGCCCAGAGCCAGATCAGGCGAACGCCTGAACCGGCGTCACTTTCCTGCAGCGCCCACATCCCTGCGTATATGAGCAGAAAGAACACCACCGACCAGGGAAAGATCCGCGCCAGCAAATCAGCTTGAGTATGGTTTTCCCGGCTGAACAAGCTGGTGAGAAACAGACCCGGCCCAATCAGCATCAGGGCAGCCAGCAGCGCTATCGTTAACGCCCCGGCGGGACGATCCAGCCAGCTCGCCGCCGACAGTTCCGCGCCACTGACCAGAGCGCGCATGGGTTGCGGTACATTGCCGCCACCGCCGGTAAACCCCAGTCGGAAACCGTGGTAAACGCCCGGTTGTATGGCAAAACAGACCGGCTCTTCGTGCAGGGCCCAGGTGAGCCTGCGCGTACCGGCATGCAGCCAGTTATTGTCCGCCGACAATAGATCGAGCCGGAGCGTACGAATATAATCAGCCCGTTTGAAGACAACACAGAATTTGCTGAGCCGAACCACGGAAAACTCCGCGATGTACTCCAGCACACCCTCGGTCCCGGGTTGCAGTAACAAATCCAGCCCTGCCTGACCGGGCGACACCTGAGCAAATCCACTGCGGCTTTGCGGTTGGTTCAGGTCAAAATTCAGCGCGGAATGGGAACTGGCGTTTGCGCTGGATGCAAATCCTGTCAAAACGAGTATAAGGAACCATCGCAGCCATTGCTGTCGAATCAACCTGTCACTTCCGGAACCAGCCCAATTATCTGATCGCAACGTGTTTTCCCTGTTCAATCATCCGTTTATCCGCGCCATGCGCCCGAAGCACTGGGTCAAAAACAGTTTTGTTCTGGCCCCTCTGTTTTTCGGCGGAAAACTAACAGACACCACCGCAGCAATCCATGTTTTTGCCTGTTTTATCGCCTTTTGCCTGGCGGCGAGCGCAGTTTATCTGATGAATGATACGCTGGACCGGGAAAAAGACCGTCTGCATCCACTGAAAAAGCATCGACCCATCGCATCGGGTGAAGTCAGTATCCGCCAGGCTCAATGGGGCATTATCCTGTTGCTGGCGCCGGCTTTCGCTCTGGCCTTTTACGCCGATTTTAGTGCGGGCCTGGTGGTGCTGGGTTATTTTCTGCTGAACGTCGCCTACAGTCTTTTTCTCAAACATATCGTCATTCTGGATGTAGCCACGATTGCCACCGGCTTCGTCTTGCGTGTACTCGGCGGTGCCCTGGCGGCTGATGTGGAACCATCTCACTGGCTGCTCATCGCCACCTTTCTGGTAGCCCTGTTCATTGCCCTGATCAAACGGCGTCAGGAGCTACGCAGCGCCGGCAATGTTGCAGAAGACCAACGCAGCGTATTGTCCGACTACTCGCTGGAAATGATTGATCTGCTGCTGGCCATCGTTACACCGGCCACATTCTTTGTATATCTGGCCTACACACTGGACGCCGATACGGTCAGCCGGCTTTCCGCGCCGCATTTGTATCTCACCAGCATTTTCGTCCTGTTTGGTCTGCTGCGCTATGTCGCCCTGACCTTCGGCAATGAACTGAGTGAGTCACCGGTTTCGATTCTGTTCAATGACAAAACATTACAATTCACCGTGCTGCTATGGGCAGGCATGTTCGCCTGGATTGTGTATAATTAGCGTTTGCTAATACTTCTGTGCCAATGAAAACTCCCCTGACCATACTCGCCGCCATTTTTATCATCCTGGCGGCGCTGTTCCTGTTCTCACCCCGTCAGGCCGGCGCCCCGGCGCAAAACGTCTACCCCTGGGACATCAAGACATCTGGCGGCGCTGTTTCCGTTTTTGGCGTTACACTTGGTTCTACTCCCCTGCAACAGCTCATGGACAAGCTGCGCGATGAGGGCGAGACGGCAATATTTGTCGAACCGGACAAGCCACCGACAGTCGAGGCCTTTTTCAAAAGCATCAATCTGGGTGGTTTTCAGGCCAGAATCATTGCTGTAATCGACGTGCCGAAACAAGCCATTGAGAACTGGGCCGGCAACGCCCGGAAAATGAGTCCCCAGGCCAGTGGCGCGAGAAAAATCAAGCTTGGTGGGATCAGTCTGGAGCAGGCCAAACAGCGACCGGTGGAAGCCATGACCTATCTGCCGCGCGTGGCCTACGACGAGACCATCATTCGCCAGCGTTTTGGCAAGCCCGAAAGCATCGCCAGCGTATCTGACTCAGAACAATACTGGTTTTATCCCGGGAAAGGATTGATACTGAATCTGAATACCGACAGCCGCGAAGTATTGCACTACCTGCAACCATCGGATTACAACCGGGTTCGACAAGACATACTGTCTACGACGTCCTCACCGTAAACAGCGCCTTTTGAACGATTAGTGGCGTTACCTGACAATGCTCAGCATCCAATCAGCAGTACATTTCCCTCGGTCGCCCGAAGAGCGCTGACGATGTTGAATGCGCTGGTGTTGTCATTCTGGTACTCGACCATAAGAATCAGCGGCTTCCTTACCGAGTAGTCAACATGGGTGACGCCGTTGATGCCGCGCACCACTTCAGCCAGGACGATCTTGTCATTCTCGGTAGCCAGTTTTCTGGCCCAGATAATCGCCATACATCGGCTTGCCGTGTGCGTCTCTTTAGAGTGTGTGTACTCTGATTCCATTTCCAGCTCTGCGATTGCGATGTTCATAGTTCTATCTCCTTCTTCCTTCATGTGTGTATGCCTCTTGATGAGGTGACTAATCTACCCGCCAACGTGTACCACCGCTGTGAAGCACGTCACACAACGGGCGCAAAACCTGGATTCATGAAACTGTTTCCCGCATTCCCGCTCTATGGAGCGGCGCCAGCTTAGCCGCTACAATACGCGCCCCTTTCCCGGCAAACAGAAACATGCCTGATCGCATACGTGAAATTCCCTATAATTACACCTCGTTCTCGGACCGTGAGATCGTCATACGCCTGCTGGGCCTGCGCGGCTGGGAAATCATCGAGGCCTTGCGCGCCAAACGCGTGACCGGGCGTTCGGCGCGCATGCTGCTGGAAGTGCTGGGGGACATGTGGGTGATCAATCGCAACCCGCTGATTTTCGATGATCTGCTGGAAAATCCGAAACGCCGTCAGGCGCTCACCGACGCATTGCGCCAGCGCATGAACCAGATCCGTGATCGCGCCGCAGGCAACGAACAGGTGCTTGAACTGTACGAACTGGCGTGTGGCGCCGTGCGAAACTTTCAGGACGAGTTTGACCGCATCGCAAAACAGCGTGAAAACATTACCCGGCGGCTGAAAAAGCACACCCGCGCCGGCAACATACAGTTCGACGGTCTGGCCCGCGTCAGCCATGTCACCGACGCCACCGACTGGCGCGTGGAATACCCGCTGGTGGTGCTGACGCCGGATACGGAAGCTGAAATGGCCGCTCTGGTGGACGAATGTATCCGCTGCGGCCTGACCATCATCCCGCGCGGCGGCGGCACCGGCTACACCGGCGGCGCAGTGCCGCTGGAAAAGAATACCGCCGTTATCAACACGGAGAAACTCGAGGCGCTGGGTGAAATTATTGAGCGTTCTCTGCCCGGCGTGGACCAAGCCGTACCCACGGTGCGGGCGGAAGCGGGCGTGGTAACGCGACGGGTATCAACACTGGCGGAAAAACACGGCCTGGCGTTCGCCGTCGATCCCACTTCCCAGGACGCCTCCACCATTGGCGGCAATGTTTCCATGAACGCCGGCGGCAAAAAAGCCGTGCTGTGGGGCACGACACTGGACAATCTGGTGTCCTGGCGCATGGTAACGCCAGACGCCCGCTGGATCGAGGTAGAGCGGCTCAACCACAACCTCGGCAAAATTCACTTGCAGGAAACAGTCGAATTCCGGGTCACCCGCTACCAGTCCGATGGCAAAATGCCGCAAGGTGAGCCGGAAATCCTGCGTTTCCCCGGCAGTTCCCTGCGCAAGGAGGGGCTGGGCAAAGACGTCACCGACAAGTTTCTCGGCGGCCTGCCCGGGGTACAGAAAGAAGGCTGTGACGGACTCATCACCTCGGCGGTATTCATCCTGCACCGCATGCCGGAACATGTGCGCACCGTGTGCATGGAATTCTACGGCCACGACCTGCGCGAGGCGGTGCTTTCCATCAAGGAAACGCTGGACGCGCTGGATAGTAATTCAGACGTATTACTTTCTGGCCTGGAGCATCTGGACGAACGCTATATCAAGGCAGTCAACTACACGCCCAAATCCAGCCGCGCCGATACCCCAAAAATGGTGCTCATCGCCGATATTGTCAGTGAAAAGGAAACAGCGGTCGAAAGCGCTGCGGCGCAGGTCGCCGGACTGGCGGCAAAACGCAGCGCCGAAGCCGTGATTGCGGCGACGCCGGAAGCCCGCCGCCGCTTGACGGTCGCGGACCGGCTCCTGCCACACCTCGACGCCGGACGCCCCGCGCACACGCTCGATCTGGCTCCCGAAGAACGCGCTGGGAATCGGCGTGCCGGTTCGCGAGTCCACGGCTTGCAAGTCGATCCCGTACATGGGCATCAAGACCAGATCCACGTCCGCGTGGGGCTCACCGTCGGTCGCGGGCCCCTCGGGAACCTCGGGGACCTCGACTGAGGGGAACGCGCCATCACGGCTGTACCCACTCCGTTCCGCCCAAAGCGTGTAGGTCCCAGGGGACAAGCCGCGGATCTCGAAGGTCCCATCCTGATCA
>QOAV01000233.1 GCA_003972845.1 Gammaproteobacteria bacterium | reverse complement strand
GCACGGATTTCAAGGTGGAAATCTCATCCTTGCCGCCATCGGAGAAAAGACCGCCATTGACCACCGAACCCAGTTGCATTTCAATGATTTTGTAATGCAGGTCACCATTCACTTTCGCTTTGGGCTGCAGTTCAACCTTGCCGGCAGATCGCACATTGCCATTGATGGTGCCATTCACCAGAATATGGGCCACATCGACATTGCCATCGATTTCCCCCGATTCGCTCAATACCAGTGAAGAAGCGCCATCACCGGATTTTGACGAAACGTTGCCAATAATCTTGCCGTCCACCCTCAGACCGCCTGAAAACGAAATGTCGCCGGTAAACTCGGCCTTGTTTCCGATCAATGTATCAATTGTATCGACCGGACCCAGGTCAGCCGAACCCTTTTTACCCATGATAGCCATAAACCTCTACTCCTCAAAAAAGATGATTTCCCGGACCAATCCCTGGCGCAACCGGCCCGCTACTATATAAAAAACCGCCGCTTGATGCTACGACGATGGGTTAACCCCGGTTACATGAAGCTCCTGCGCAGACTGGTTGAATACCGCGCCAGGATCAATAACTATAGTTGCTGTTGCAAAAAAATCGAGGGCATAGACTTGGAGCACAGGACCTCAGTTTACTCAGCGAAAACGTCCTCCCATGTATACGTTTTTTTCAGTACGCTTTTACCGCTGTCCTTGTCCACCATGGCAACTTTCAACTTTTCGGGCTGGAAGTTTTCGCCCACAGACACCTTGCCATCGTATGCCTGGAAATATTTGAAATTGTATTCCAGCGGCGCGCTGCCCGGAGTCGGAATTCGTATGGTCTCCCTGTCGTCTCCGCGCTTGCCAATGATGGAAAGCTCGATCACACCATGATCTTTCACGCTGTCTTTTTTGGCTTTGCGTATGGTGAACTGATACAGGTACTCGCCAGGCTTCTGGCCTTTTTTGAAAGATATTTTCGACAACAAGAATTTTGCAGATTTCTTGCTGGAAACTTTGCGGTAAAAACCCAGTTCTTTTTCCAGCAACAGGCGGCGCCGCATCTCTTCATCCACCGCCTTTTTCAGGCCCTCGCTGGTCAGCTTCTGCAATTCGATTTCGCTTTTTGCAGCGATCAGTTCCTGCTGCAGCGCAGCCAGCTGGGTCATTTGAGTTTTCACCTGCTCACTCAAACGCGAATTTTCCTTGGCCAGAAACTGATCCCCGGTGAGGGAACCCACAGGCCCGCCTGCGGAAAACCAGGAACCGGCAAAATAAGCCGCCCCCACCGAGATCAGGAAGAAAGTCAGACCCAGCAAGGTGTAGAACACCTTAACGCCTGTGGGCGTCTCCTTTTTTATGACGACGCGTTCCATGAATCAGCAGCCTAAGGAATCAACGCCAGCATATCCAGAGCCTGAGTTTCTTCCAGCCCGAACATGATATTCATGTTTTGCACCGCCTGACCGGCAGCACCCTTCACCAGATTATCAATCACCGACAGAATCACCACACGGCGCTGATCCAGCTGATGAACAGCAATCCGGCACGTGTTGGCGGATTTCACCGAACGGGTGGACGGGTGACTACCCGCCGGAAGCACATCCACAAACGGCTCTTCCGCGTAAGCGGCTTCGTACAACGACTGAAGATCGGCTTCGCCGGTCAGATCGGCGTACAGCGTGGCGTGAATACCGCGAATCATGGGCAGCAGATGGGGAATAAAAGTCAGCCCCACCTCCCCGCTGGTCATGCTGGCCAGCGTTTGCGCCGTTTCCGGCTGGTGCCGATGCCCGGGCACGGCATAGGCCGCAAAGCTTTCACCCATTTCTGAAAACAGAGTCGACACTTTCGCCCCACGACCTGCGCCGCTGACACCCGACTTCACGTCGGCAATAAGCCTGGCGGGATCGATCAGGCCGGCTTTCAGCAACGGCATGAATCCCAAGGTGACGGCAGTGGGATAACAGCCGGGGTTGGCGATCAGACTGGCCTTCGCTATATCGGCGCGGTTAACTTCCGGCAGACCATACACGGCTTGCGCCACACGTTTGGGGCAGGCGTGCTTCATGCCATACCATTTTTCCCACACCGCCAGATCCCTGATGCGGAAATCAGCCGCCAGATCGATCAGCCTGACGCCAGCATCCAGCAATTCATCCGCCATGGTCATGGCGATGCCGTTGGGCGTTGCCGAGAAAACCACGTCGCACGCCTTCAATGCCCCGATATCCGGCTCGGAAAAAGCCAGATCCACATGGCCGCGCAGGTTTTCAAACAAATCAGCCACAGGCCGGCCCGCTTCACTGCGCGAGGTAATCACCGACAGCGTTACGTCTGGGTGTTTCGCTAGAATTCTCAACAGCTCGACACCGGTATAACCGGTGCCGCCAATGATGCCAGTTTTAATCATAATAGTTACACGTTATCAGATTCACAGGTTCCGGGTTAACAGCGAGCATAAAAAAAGCGGCCCATGGCCGCTTTTTCCGCGAAGCTAGCATCAGCTTCCAAACTGCAATTAACGCTTGGAGAACTGGGGACGCTTGCGCGCTTTGTGCAGACCGACTTTCTTGCGTTCGACTTCGCGAGCATCGCGAGTCAGGAAGCCGGCTTGCCGCAGCGGGCTGCGCAGACTTTCATCGTATTCCAGCAAAGCACGGGAGATACCGAGGCGGATGGCGCCGGCCTGACCGGTCATGCCGCCGCCGTGGACATTGGCGTTGACATCAAAGCGACCGACCATATCCAGCAGCTCCATGGGCTGATTAACAACCATGCGCGCTGTCTCGCGACCGAAAAAATCGTCGAGGCTCTTGTTGTTCACCGTCACCTGGCCGGAACCCGGCGTCATGTAAACGCGAGCAACGGAGGACTTTCGACGCCCAGTGCTATAGTATTTTTCAGCCATTGTTACAATTCCAGAGTTTGGGGTTGCTGCGCCTGATGCGCGTGGTCTTCGCCAGCAAAGACTTTCAGTTTCTTGAACATGGCGCGACCCAGCGGGTTCTTCGGCAACATGCCCTTAACGGCTTTCTCGATAATCCATTCCGGCTTGTCTTCCCGCATTTTCTGCAGGGAAGTTTCTTTCAAACCACCCGGGAAACCGGTATGGCGATAATAGATTTTGTCGGTCTCTTTAGCGCCGGACACATGCACTTTTTCGGCATTGATGACGATAATGTAGTCACCGGTATCAATATGAGGCGTATATTCAGGCTTGTGCTTGCCACGCAGACGACGAGCGATCTCGGTTGCTATACGACCCAGAGGCCTGTTTGCGGCATCAACCACAAACCATTGCTGTTCAACGCCTCCCGGCTTGGCGGAGTATGTTTTCATCTTAGCTAGTCTCAATGACCGTGAACTTCAAGGGGGCGGGATGGTACTAAAACGCTTTGCCGGTAGCAAGGCGGTTTGAGAAGAAATTGGCGCTGGATTGCAAAAAGTTTGTTGGGGCTGGCGACTTCGCCCTGTGCGCGCGCAAGCTTGGGGAAACACCAGGGTTGGATTGGGGCGGCAGGTCGAGAACGCCGTATCGCGCCATTTGCATTGGCCTGGTTGTTTTTAGTGAATTAACTTGGCAACGTCCTTCCCGGCCATTTGTATCTATCTGGTGGTTTTGGGCGCTGTGAACTAGCTCGGCAACGCCGCTCCCGGCCTTCCATGAAGTGTGGGTGTTTTACTTCAGTGAATTAACTCAGCAACGCCGTTCCAGCGCATCCATGCGCCCACGGCGTACCTACATCCTGTAGGCAAAAAAAAGGCGTGGCTTGGAGCCACGCCGAAACCACCAAAGGAGGATGGAGGAGTCTTTCAGATAATCGTATCAAACCTCGCTACGCTTACCTACAATGTCTGTTGCCAAGAAGCCTTCTTCTCAACTTGGTAGCTATTATAGGCGCTAAAAATTACATGTCAATATAATAATTGTCTAATTTTAGGGTTCTCTTATATTCCTTTTTTCGAATCATAAAAGGTCGCTGTCTTTCAACACCAGTCGTTCGACGATTTCGCCGCCCAGCAGATGCTTTTCGATAATTTCATCCACATCGGTCTTGTCTATATAGTGATACCAGACGCCTTCGGGATAAACCACCAGAACCGGCCCGTCATCACAGCGCCCAAGGCAGCCGGCCTGGTTGATCCTGATGCAGTCTTTGCCATCCAGCCCTGCTTCTTTCATTCTCTTCTTGACATATTCGCGCATGGCGCTGGCGCCGTACTCTTCACAACACGGCTTGCCTTCGCGTTTGTTCTGACAGAAGAAAACATGATGCTTATAGTATTGCTCGTCGCTCATCCCAGCTCCATAGTCTCACTCATCTCCCTCATGCCCACTATTGACACAGCCGCCACAAGCAAGCAGCCTATCGCCTTTCTGTTCACGCATATATATAGGTTACACATGACGATTCAATCCTTCCATCCGCCCGCTCGCATTCTCATGGGCCCCGGCCCCTCCGACGTCAACCCGCGCATCCTCGAAGCCATGTCACGCCCGACCATCGGCCACCTCGACCCGGCATTCGTCGGCATGATGGACGAAGTGAAGGTCATGACACAATATGCCTTTCAGACTAAAAACGAAGCGACTTTCACCATTTCCGCGCCAGGATCAGCAGGCATGGAGTTTTGTTTCGTCAATCTGGTGGAGCCGGGCGACAAGGTCATCATTTGCCAGAACGGCGTCTTCGGCGGCCGCATGAAGGAAAATGTCACCCGCATTGGCGCACAAGCCATCATGGTGGAAAACGACTGGGGCACCGTGGTGGACCCCAATGCGCTGGAAGACGCACTGAAAGCCAACCCGGACGCCAGTATCGTCGCCTTCGTGCATGCGGAAACCTCCACCGGAGCCATGTCCGACGCTGAAACGCTGTGTAAAATCGCACACAAATATGACTGCCTGACCATCGTTGACGCGGTCACCTCCCTGGGCGGCTCGCCGCTGAAAGTGGACGAATGGGAAATCGACGCCATCTACTCCGGCACGCAAAAATGCCTGTCCTGCACGCCCGGCCTGTCGCCGGTCAGCTTCAGCGACCGTGCGCTGGAGAGAGTCAAAGCCCGCAAAACACCCGTGCAGAGCTGGTTCCTCGACATCAACCTGCTGCTCGGCTACTGGGGCAGCGGCACACGCGCCTATCACCACACCGCGCCCATCAACACATTATATGGTTTGCATGAAGCAC
Source organism: Gammaproteobacteria bacterium (assembly GCA_003972845.1). GTDB lineage: Bacteria > Pseudomonadota > Gammaproteobacteria > QOAV01 > QOAV01 > QOAV01. The sequence continues at coordinate 1,198 of QOAV01000233.1, read as the reverse complement.
TGGTACTGCTGCAGGAAGAAGGCCTGGAAAACGCCTGGGCGCGTCACCGGAAAAACCACGAAATGCTCAAGGCTGGCATCGAAGCCATGGGGCTATCCTTCATCGTCAAAGAAGGCGACCGCCTGCCGCAACTCAACGCCGTCTCCATCCCCGACGGCGTCGACGAAGCCGCCGTACGCAGCGCGCTGCTCAACGAATACAACCTTGAAATCGGCGCTGGCCTCGGCGCACTGGCCGGAAAAGTCTGGCGCATCGGCATCATGGGCTACGCCAGCAACCGCAAAAACGTCATGTATTGCCTGGGCGTGCTGGATACCGTGCTCGCTGGCTTGGGGGCGGATATCAATACCGGCGCGGCCTTGCCGGAGGCAGCAAAAATCGACTGATATCAACCTGCAGGCATCGCGACAGCCTGGAGACATTCAGCACAGAAACAACCTGACAGACTGTCTTTCAAGAAACCAACTGTAGTGGCTCATAATTTCCGTACCCGCCCGTAGGCGCAATCAACCCGCTTCAGCCCCGAAGGGGTAAGGCGCAGGGACGCACTATACCAATCCGGCTTCCGCAGCAGATGCTCATAAACCCGACAGGCTCCCGGTTTCCAGACTGATTTTTCCGGCTCGTTCCCGGCACCGGGCTACCCGGAGATTTTCGGGCTTGAGCCGTTTTCCGGGGCGACAAAAAAGCCGCGGGCGCGGGCCTTTGCCCTGCATCGACTTCCCTGACGCTTACTTCTGACTTGATTTTTATGATGCTTTCTGTGCGAGTTATCACAGAAGCATTTTCGGTCATGCCTTAGCCTTTTACTCCCCCAATACGGATAGAAGGAGATGGATCATGAAAAAGAAGATATTGACAGCAGTTTTACTCCTGGCAGCCACACCGCTGCTGGCGGAGGAGCTGAAAAGCCTGCGGGATCTGCCCAGAGGCGCGAGCATTTCGGGCCAGCTGGTGGGTGAGTTTCTGAGCAAAGACGGTAAAACCGTGCGCCGCCTCGGTGTACCCGGCACAGCGGTGACTCTGGTCAACAACAACACGCATAAAGTGGTCGCCGAGACCACGGTGACAAAAGACGGCCATTACCGCTTTTCGCGCCTGCAGCCGGGCGAGTATCAGGTCTGCTGGAACAACAAAGCCTTTGACAAGGGTTGCAGCAGGCCGCTGAAACTGAAAAACAAGCCGGTTTATCCGGGCC
>QOAV01000234.1 GCA_003972845.1 Gammaproteobacteria bacterium | reverse complement strand
CGTTTCGGTATCGTTCAGCGGCTGGAATACTATTCCAACGATGAAATGGAGCAGATAGTTTCGCGATCGTCGAAACTATTGGACATGGATGCGGACGAAGGAGGGGTGGAAGCAGTGGCTTGCCGTTCCCGCGGTACGCCGCGTATAGCCAACCGACTGCTGCGCCGGGCGCGCGATTACGCTGAGGTCAAAGGTGACGGGCATTTGTCCGCGGATATCGCCGACCAGGCGCTGAATATGCTGCAGGTCGATCATTGCGGGCTGGATTTGCTGGATCGCAATCTGCTCAACGCCATTATCGAGAAATTCGACGGCGGCCCGGTGGGTGTGGACAATCTGGCGGCGGCGCTGGCGGAAGAGCGCGGCACCATCGAGGATGTCATCGAACCGTATCTGATTCAGCAGGGTTTTCTCATGCGTACCCCGCGCGGGCGCATGGCAACGCGGGCAGCGTGGAAACACCTGGGTCATACGTTCCCGGCTGGCGCCGATGATTTGCATGATTCACAGGAGACGCTGTTTTCGCGGTAACGGCGGTATCCACCGGAGTTGTTGTCACATCGATTGGCTTATTGCAGGGCGGTTTATCGTAAACGCCAGCATCGAACAGGAGTCTCGTCTTTATAATGAAAGAGTTTTCGGTTAAAGTTCGAGTTTATTATGAAGATACGGACGTCGCCGGAGTTGTTTACTACGTCAACTATCTGAAATTCATGGAGCGGGCGCGCACTGAGTGGCTGCGCTATCTGGGTTTCGATCAGGTCAACTTGTCCGCTGATCCGGGCGTCATTTTTGCCGTACGCAGTGCTTATGTGGATTATCTGCGTCCCGCGCGACTGGATGATTTGCTTGAAGCGACTCTGTCGGTGACGCGTTCAGGCAGCGCAAGTATCACTTTTGCACAGGAAATTCGGCGCGGCGATACGGTTCTTTGTCGCGGCGAAATAAAAATCGCATCGCTGGATGCGGCGAGTTTCAGCTTGATGGCGGTGCCGGATGTACTTGGCGCTGCCGTGGAGCGCTGGCGGAACAACTGACCGGCCAAATACAGGGGAAGCAAGACTATATGGAATTGACCGCAACGCAGAATGACTTGTCCATGCTGCACCTGATCACGAACGCCAGCCTGCTGGTGCAGCTGGTCATGGCGCTGCTGTTGGTGGCGTCGATTATTTCCTGGACCATGATTTTCCGCAAGTGGCTGTCCCTGCGCGCGGCCAGGCGCGAGGCCGACGAGTTCGAGGAGGAATTCTGGCGGGGCGGCGAAATGGACAAGCTCTACAACCGTTACACATCCGGGCACACACAACCCATGGGTATGGCGGCGATGTTTGTCAACGGCCTCACTGAATTCAAGCGTCTGGCGGAAAAGGATGTCGCCAAGCCGGATATCATCAACGGTGTGCAGCGCTCCATGCGGGTGTCTCTGGCGCGTGAAATCGATGATCTGGAAACCCATTTGTCGTTTCTCGCCACGGTCGGCTCCACCAGCCCCTATGTGGGCCTGTTCGGCACTGTCTGGGGCATCATGAACTCATTTCGTTCACTCGGCAGCATCAAGCACGTTACCATCGGCACCGTGGCGCCGGGCATCGCCGAAGCGCTGGTAGCCACCGCCATGGGTCTGTTTGCTGCGATCCCCGCCGTGGTGGCCTACAACCGTTTTTCCCATGACGTGGAACGGCTGGCATTTCGCTATGAAAATTTCATGGAAGAACTGCTGAGTATCATCAACCGTCAGCTATACGGTTCGCGCCGCCGTCGCGCAGAAGACAAATCATGAGCAGTTACCGTTCACGGCGTCGCAAGCCGATGTCGGAAATCAACGTGGTTCCCTACATCGACGTGATGCTGGTGCTGCTGGTCATTTTCATGATTACCACGCCGCTGCTCACCGAAGGCGTGGATGTGGAACTGCCACAGGCGTCTGCCCGGGACGTGGAGCAGAAAGACACCGAGCCGTTCGTTGTCAATATCACGGCCGATGGCAAGTATTTTGTCAACGAGGAAGAGGAGTCGCCCGCTACCCTGGATGACATTGTCACCAAGGCGGCGGCAATGCTGCGTATCGACGAAACCAATCATACAAAAACCGACTTCATGGTTCGGGGTGACAAGGGAGTTGATTATGGCACTGTTGTGCAGGCCATGGCCGCGCTGCAACAGGCGGGAGTACCCAGTGTCGGCTTGCTGACCCAGTCACCGGAATGAGATCGGATCGTTCAAAAAGACGAGGCCACGGTGTTTCGCTACCTTTCCTGCTGTCTGTGGCGGTGCATCTGGCGTTGCTCTCGGTGCTGGTTTTGAATTTTTCCCTGTCATCGAAGCCGATGGGTGCTAAAAAGAACCTGTCCACCGAGCCCATCATTCAGGCCAAAGCCGTGGACGAGCAGAAAATCCAGCAAGTGGTGGAGCAGATAAAGGCGAAGGAAGAGAAGAAAAAGCAGGAAGAACTGGAGCGCAAGAAAGAGCTGAAGGAGCTGGAGCAGAAACGTCAACAGGAAGAGCAGCGCCTGCAGGAACTTGAAAAGAAAAAAGAAATCGAAAAGAAAGAACTGAGCGAGCTGGCGGAAAAGAAAAAGCTGGAAGAACAGCAGCGCAAGGAGGCGGAGGAAAAACGCAAGGCTGAGGATCAAAAGCGCAAGGAGGCCGAGAAAAAGCGCGAGGCGGAAGAAAAGAAAAAAGCGGAAAAGCTGAAAAAAGAACAGGAAAAAAAGAAAAAGGCGGAAGCGCTACAAAAACGCGAAGCCGAGAAGAAGCGCAAGGCGGCAGAGGCCAAAAAAGCCCGTCAGGCGCTGGAGCGGCGCGCTGATGCCGAGTTCAATCGTTATGCAGCACGGATACAGGCAAAAGTGGAAAGCAACTGGCGCTATAGCGGACAGCAGTGTCTTACCGCCAAGGTGCTGGTGCAACTGGCTCCCGGTGGGGTGGTGCGAAATGTCAGAGTGATTCGCGGCAGCGGAGATCCGGTGTTCGACCGCAGCGTCGAGGCGGCCTTCTTGCGGGCTTCGCCTCTGCCTTTGCCGCCGGATCCTCAGTTGTTCGAGTTTTACCGGGAAATAGAGTTTTTATTCAACCCTTGTGGTTAGGAAGTAATGATGAAGATGACTACACACATCAATCTGTCGAAGTGGCTGGGCGGATGGTTGCTGATGCTGGTTCTTGTTCCGGCTCAGGCCGTACTGACCATTGAAATCAATCGCGGGGTAGATGCCGGAATTGCGGTCGCCATTGTACCCTTCCAGGGCAACGCCGCAGCGCCGCAGGACCTGGCAGCCATCGTCAACGCCGATCTTACTCGCAGCGGGCGTTTTGAGACCCTGCCGAAAGAAAACTTCCTGTCCATGCCGGGCGCCAATTCGGTAATCAGTTACAAGGACTGGCGCTTGCTAAAGGCCGAGGCGGTAGCGGTGGGTGATATTAAAGCCCTGGGCGGCGATCGTTATCAGATTGATTTCAAGCTGTACGACGTGCTGCGCCAGACCCAGCTGGGCGGTTACCGCTATACCGTCAGCAGCGCCAAGCTGCGCCGCGTAGCGCATAAAATTTCCGATTACATTTACGAAAAGCTTACCGGTCGCAAGGGTGCATTCGATACGCGCATCGCCTATGTGACGGCGCACCGCCTGGGCAAAGGAAAATCAACCTATCAGTTGTGGGTGGCCGATTCCGATGCCTATAACGCAAAAAACATTCTGACCTCGAAAGAGCCCATCATGTCGCCAGCCTGGTCGCCGGACGGGCGCAAGCTCGCCTATGTCTCATTCGAGAAAAAGCGCTCCATGATTTATGTGCAGAATTTGTCTTCGGGCAATCGCGAGCTGGTGGCCAAATTCCGCGGCCTGAACAGCGCCCCGGCATGGTCGCCCGATGGCAGCCAGCTGGCTTTTTCCTCATCGAAGGACGGCAACCCGGAAATTTACGTCATGAGCGTGTCCGCGAAACAGCCGCGCAGACTGACCCGTCATCGCTCCATTGATACCGAGCCGGCCTGGTCGCCTGACGGCCGTTCTCTGGTTTTCACGTCCGACCGGGCCGGCCGGCCGCAGATCTACAAAATGCCAGCCAGCGGCGGAGGCGCCCGGCGTCTGACGTTCGAAGGAAAATACAATGCCAGAGCTTCTTATGCGCCGGATGGAACAAAAATTGTCATGGTGACTCAGAACGACAGCGGCTTTCATATTGCCACGCTGGACCAGCGCACCGGGCGCTTCAAGGTGTTGACCGGCACGCGTCTGGACGAATCACCCAGCTTTGCGCCAAATGGTGATATGATATTGTACGCTACGGAAAAGGGTGGGCGTGGCGTCATGGCTGCAGTGTCCGCGGATGGCAAAGTGCAGCAAACACTGCGCGTGCAATCCGGAGATGTCAGGGAACCGGCATGGTCGCCGTTTAATCGAGGTTTATAGGAGGAGAAACAGTGTTGAATAAAAAGTTTTTGTTGATTGCTCTGGTGGCATTCGGTCTTGCCGGTTGCGCCGCCGACCCCATGAAGCCGGAAGGCGTGGATACCGGCGGAGAAGCCGCGCCCTCCGATGGCGCCGAAGCGACCCCCGGTTATGGCGATGGCGATATCAACGCCATGGCGATCAGCGAGGAAGGCGAGTTCGGGAATTATCCCGGCGACCCGCTGTCTCATCGCAGGATTTTCTTCGAATACAACAGTTATTCGGTGGAGCCGGCCGCGCAGGCGGTGATTGAAGCCCATTCTCAATATCTGGTGGGCCATCCCGGTACGAATATTACACTGGAAGGACACGCCGACGAACGCGGAACGCGTGAATACAACCTCGCCCTGGGCGAGAAACGCGCCGAGGCGGTGGCCGAGCTGATGTCGGCTCTGGGCGTCGACCGGAATCGTATCGTCACTACTTCCTACGGTGAAGAGAAACCGCTGGAGTTGGGCCACAACGAAGCTGCCTGGAGCAAAAACCGCCGGGTTGAACTGATTTATTGATTGCCCGTTCATTCAAACAGTCGGCGGGCGGATTTTTCCCCCGCCGTTTTTTATTGGTACGAGATATGAAACGCCGTTCTGTAATACTTATCGCAACGCTTGCCGGTCTGTCTGGCTGCGCTACTCCGCCCCCTGAGCCGGCCGGACCGACCACGGATCAACGTCTGAATACGGCTACACGCAGCCTGCACAGCGACATTCAGGAATTGCGTGAAGAAGTGAAAGAACTGCGCAACCAGCTGGAAATCAAGTCCTACGAAATTGACCAGATGAAGTCCCGCACGGGCGCATCAGGCAATTCTGCGGGAGAGCGGAGAATACCGCAGCGATTCGGGCAGCTGCGTGGCTCTGCTGATTCAAGCAGTTCAGATACACCGGATTCCCAGTACCATAGCGTACCGGTGGAATCCGCCGACGTCAGCAATTCTCGGCAAATACCGACAGCGCAGGATACCGCTTCCGAACCCCGGAGTGATGATGGCAGCAGCATGCCCGGAGCAGGCGGGCCGGATGCCAATGCTCCGGCAAGCGAAAATGAACCGGCGCCGGATGACGGGGCGATGGCGCCGGGCATGAGTCAGGCCGGAGCGTCCGGCGGCGCTGCCGGAATGACCCCGGAACCGGCTCCGGATGATGGCGCAAGCATGAACAAAGAGCCGCCGAACGCCGGCAGCGGCGCGCCCGACCCGGCCGGCTCTTCCGCGGTGAATGAACAAGCGCAGGCTGCCTACGACCAGGCTTTCGGCTTGTTGAAACAAAGCCGTTTCGACGAAGCCCACAAGGCGCTGCAGCAGTTTGTGTCGAATTTTCCCGCCAGCTCGCTGGCGGACAATGCGCAGTACTGGTCGGGCGAAGCCCTGTATGCCATGCGGGCGTTTGACCAGGCTGTGGGTGAATTCGACAAGGTGGTGCAGAACTACCCGGAGAGCGACAAGGCGCCCGAGGCGCTGCTGAAAAAAGGCTATAGCCATTATGAACTTGGCGATCTGGCTTCTGCCGAAGCCACGCTGAATCAGGTGGTCAGCCAATACCCGGGATCGCGCGTGTCGGTGGCCGCGAAAAACCGTCTGACCCAGATCAGCAGTGACAAGCGGCGGCAGGGAACAGCGCAGTAAGCCGGCCGCCACCGGAGACCAGTCCGCCCTGCGAATCAGCGAAATATTTTATTCGCTGCAGGGTGAAGCGAGGACAGCCGGCATTCCTACGGTATTCGTGCGCCTCAGCGGTTGCCCGCTACGGTGTGTTTATTGTGATACGGAATACGCCTTTCGCGGCGGCGAATGGATGAGCGAGCAGGCCGTACTGGAGCAGGTGGCCAGCTACCGCTACCCGCTGGTGTGCGTTACCGGCGGTGAACCACTGGCGCAGAAAGGCTGTCATTCGCTGTTGCAAAGCCTGTGTGATGCGGGTTACCAGGTATC
>QOAV01000067.1 GCA_003972845.1 Gammaproteobacteria bacterium | reverse complement strand
AGTGCATGCGCCGCCAAGAGCCATCATCGCGCCCCATGCGGGTTATATCTACTCGGGACCCGTAGCGGCCAGCGCTTATGCCTCGCTGGCGCCATTGCGTGGCAAAATCAGACGAGTGGTCTTGCTGGGGCCCAGTCACCGGGTAGGTTTTCACGGCATAGCTGCCAGCTCGGCAGATGTGTTTCGTACTCCCTTGGGCGATATACCGGTAGATGCCGACGCCGTCGCGACAGCGGTGGAACTGCTGCCTGACGTGGGCTATCTGGATGAAGCCCATGCTCAGGAACACTCACTGGAAGTTCATTTACCTTTTCTGCAAAAAGAGCTGGGAGAGTTCAGCCTGTTGCCATTCGTCGTGGGGCAGGCGGAACCGGAAGATGTGGCTGCATTGCTGGACTTGTATATTACTGATCCGGAAACGCTGATTGTGGTCAGTTCCGACCTCAGCCACTACCATGATTACGCCACAGCGCGTGAAATCGACAGCGAAACAGCAAGCAGAATTGACAGTATGGATTACCAGAATATTTCATCGGAGCAAGCCTGCGGCGCATTTCCGCTGCGCGGATTGTTATTGGCGGCTCGACAGCATAACCTGACCCCGTTAGAAGTCGATTTACGCAACTCGGGCGACACCTCTGGAGATAAAGCTCGTGTTGTGGGATATGGGTCCTGGTTGTTTTATCCCTCCCGCAGCCAGGTGGCAGCACGATGAGCTATAACGCTGAAGAACGCGCCCTGCTCAATGAAATCGCCCTGCAATCCATCAAATCCGGGTTACAACAGGGACGGCCATTGAATCTCGATCTGAAGGCGTTACCGGAAAAGCTGCAGCAGCCCGGCGCTGCTTTTGTGACCCTGAATAAAAATGGTCACTTGCGAGGATGCATTGGCAGTCTGGAAGCGCGCCGGGCGCTTGCTGAAGATGTGGCGCAGAACGCCTTTGCTGCGGCTTTTCGTGATCCCCGGTTCGCGCCCCTGCAGGCGTCAGAGCTGGATGATCTGGAGCCGCATATTTCTGTTCTTGGAAAGCCAGAGCCGATGCAGTTCGGCTCAGAGCAGGATCTCATCCGCCAGTTGAAACCGGGGAAGGATGGTCTGATTCTGGAAGATGGCCATCATCGCGGCACATTTCTGCCTTCAGTGTGGGAAAGCCTGCCGGAGCCGGCAAGCTTCGTACGACATTTGAAACAGAAAGCCGGTTTGCCGCCGGACTACTGGTCAGATTCACTGAAAGTCAGCCGCTACGGTACGGAAAGCTGGACGGCCTAGGTCGATTGCCACGCATAAAACTCACACTACTGGTAAAGGGAGATCGGGAACAGTAATTCTCATTGCCAGAAAGCGGTGGCGCTAACTTATTGAATATTGGTACAGAATCAGCCGCCATTGGGTAAGGGGGCAGAGTTGTGCTTTTGTAACAGGCTGCTTACCAATCACTGGACTGTGGCAGAGCTTTGCCGACGGTGCTAGATTGGCGCCATGCTGCGCCATCTATATCATTCCCTGATGTTCCGCCTGGGCCTGATGATGGCGGCCATCATTTTGCTCGCCGTTCTGGCCGCAAGCAGCTCGCTGATGATGGCCAACCGGATCAAGGGTGAGGCGCAAAGCGTCAATCTGGCGGGGTTGTTGCGATTGCAGTCTTATCGTATTGCCGCCCAGCTGGTTTATGACAATAGCATCGATCAGACGCGCTACCGCAATGATCTGGCCGAGTTGATAACCGACTTCGAAAGACAATTGGCCAGCCCCGCGCTGACGGCTGTGGCGCATGCTGGCCGTAACAGCGACCTGGAAGCTGCCTATGGCTTGGTGGTTGCTCGCTGGCGTGATGAAATCAACCCCATGCTGGATATGTATCTTTCGGGCCTTGCCAATGCCGATGACCCGATTTCAGAAGGAGCGCAAACGGTGATTCGCGCACGCTATCTTGATAATGTGCCAGCGTTCGTCGGGATCATTGACGACTTTACGGGCCTGCTGGCCCGGGATGCGGAAAACAAGATTCATCGACTGCAGCTGTATCAGTATAGTATTCTGGCGGCCACTTTACTGCTGGCGTTACTCACGCTGTACCTGACTTACCGCAAGATGAGAGTTCCACTGCAGGCGTTGCTGCAGATGGCGAGCAGCGCCGGCCAGGGAGACTTTTCCGGGCGTACCCGGTATCAGGGCAAAGACGAGCTTGGCCAGCTTGGCGCCGCTTTCAACCTGATGAGCACGGATCTGGAGCGGCTTTACGGTGATCTCGAAGAGGAGGTACGAAACAAGACTGCCGATCTGGAGCGTGGTCGGCGATCCATTGAGCTGCTTTATCGAACAGTCAATCGGCTACAGGGTACTTCGGAACGGCCTGTCGATTACCGGGGATTGCTGACTGACGTGGAAGAGCTGGCTGATACTGGCCCCGGCACCATCTGTTTATGTGATGACGTCGATATGGGGGCGGTCATGCTGGCTTCCACGTTCGACAAAAACTATCGGGGAGACGGCTGCGGCTTTGATGATTGTGCTCGCTGTCTGCGTCATGAAAATGCCGAAATGGTTACATTCGATGAGCTGGGGGAAGACGGACTGCCAATGATTGCTGTGCCCATACGTGATCACTCGCTTCATTACGGAGTGCTTTTGATTCAACTTCCTGAAGGCCAGTCACCTGAGCCCTGGAAGAAACGCTTGCTGGAGACTGTTGCCAACCATATTGGTATTGCCCTGACCATGTCGCGTCAGGCGACCGAACGACGTCGGCTGGCGTTGCTGGAGGAACGCAGCGTCATCGCGCGGGAGCTGCATGATTCTCTGGCCCAGGCGCTGGCCTACCTCAAGATACAGGTCGTCAGGCTGGAAAAAAACCTGCAGTCTCCACAAGACAGCAAAACCACCGGGGCAATCATTGTAGAAATCCGCCAGGTTCTGACCGCAGCTCACCGGGAATTGCGCGAGTTGTTATCAACCTTTCGACTGCGCATGGACCGGCAGGATCTGGCCACCGTGCTGGCTACGACCAAAGAAGAATTCGATGGCCGTAATGCGGTAGACATCCGCCTCGATTACCGCCTCAGGCACAGTGAACTGGATGCGAATGAAGAAATCCACCTGGTGCAAATTGTGCGTGAGGCCTTGACCAATGTAATCAACCATTCCGGGGCGAAGCATTGCAGCATCAGGCTGGAATCACTCGATAATCAGGATTTGCAGCTGACCATTGAAGACGATGGCAAAGGCTTTACCGAAACCAGTGAAAGACAATTCCACTACGGCTTGACCATTATGCGGGAGCGAGCCAATATTCTGGGCTGCGAGCTTGAGTGCGGTGTATCCCGAATGGGCGGGGCCAGGGTGCGTGTCTGTTTCACGCCCGAGTGCCGCCGCAGTGGTATAACCCGATCTGACAGGGGAAGAGCATGAACCGCAAGTCCACCATTGTTGTGATAGATGACCATCCCCTGTTTCGTCGCGGCGCTTCGCAACTGATCGCCATGGACAACTCGCTGGAGCTGGTCGGCGAGGCGGCTGGTGGCGCTGAAGGAATAGCGTTACTGGAAGATGCCTGTCCCGACCTGGTTTTGCTTGACCTCAATATGAAAGGCATGGACGGCCTGGAAACGCTGCAGGTCATCAAACAGAACAAGCCGGATTGTCGGGTCGTCATGCTCACGGTTTCTGATGAGCAGGAAGATGTGGTCGCCGCTCTGCGCCTGGGCGCGGACGGCTACCTGCTCAAGGATGCTGAACCCGAAGATGTACTCGCAAGCCTGAAACGGGCTGTCGAGGGCCGGCTGGTGCTGGATGACAGGGTGTTCGATTACATCGCTCTGGCTTTGCGCACCGAAGCCGTCCCCAGAACACCCGCCGAGGCGGCTTTGACCAGGCGCGAGCATGAAATTTTGCTGCTGATTGCCGAAGGACTCAGCAACAAGCTGATTGCCCGCGACCTGGAAATCACTGAAAACACAGTCAAGGTTCATGTCAAGCATTTGCTGCGTAAACTGAATCTTCGTACCCGTGTGGAAGCGGCGGTGTGGGCAACCAAACACGAGTAAAGTAACGCTGGTTTCGGTCGTTCGGAACCACCAAATGCCTCCGGCCCGCTACCAGTCCGAGTGGGCCATTCCCTTGTGACATATATGGCATTCCACCTTCTGCTGTTCGAAACGTTTGTGCAGGATTTTCATGTCCTCTTCCAGGCCTTTGTCCTGATAGCCTTGGGGCAGAGGATGGGTGATGCCTTTATGGCAATGGATGCAGGTACGATTCTTTTCCTCGGCGTAGCTGTGGAACAGGGCGGCCTTTTCGCTTTGATTGGTCAGGGCCATGCGCTTCCGGTTATGGCAGTTGCGGCATTCGCGTGAATCGGAGCGGGCCATGGTTTGCCATATGTCTTTGGCCAGCTGCAGCTGCTTGCGCCGGAATTTTTCCGGTCGATCGATGCTGCCGGTGAAATGGTGGTAAAGCTCGTTGGTGGCGCTGATTTTGCGAATGACTTTGCGGGTCCACTCGCGCGGTACGTGGCAATCCGGGCAACTGGCGCTGACGCCAGATGCGTTATTATAATGGGGGGAGGCCAGGTAACTGTCATACATGTTCTGGCGCATTTCGTGGCAGCTGATACAGAATTGTTCAGTGTTGGTTGCTTCCAGCGCGGTGTTGAACGCGCCCCAGATAATGATGCCGACAAACAACAGGGCCAGGATCAGCATCAGCGGCGCGCGTTCGGCCCAATGGACCAGGCGACGACGGATGGCCCGATACAGGGTTTTTATGCCGCGACCTCGCTGCTGGCTGACAACGAACGGATGGAGATGGCTTTCGGTTCGACGAGGCAGGCCTCGCGACACAGGGCGCAGCCGTTGCAGTAGCCCATGTCGATGCGAGGTTTCTCATCCTGCCAGATCAGCGCACCGTCGATCGGGCAGGCGCTGGCGCAGGCGCCACATTCCGGTCCCTGCCAGGCCAGGCAGAGTTGTTCGTCGATTTGCGCGCTGGCAATTTCTGGCGGAGCCGATGAAGATATGCCGTTCTCGTCGGCGGGCAGGCTCAGAGCGCCGGACTCGCAGGCTGCGGCACAGGGCCAGTCGCTGCAGCAATGGCAACCGCGATGCAACAAATCCAGGGCCGGTGTGGCGGCAATCTGCGCACCGAGGCGGGTGGGCAGTGCAAATATGACGTTGTGCGGGCAGGCTGTGGTGCAATCACCGCAGCGGGTGCAGGCGAGCAAAAAGTCCAGTTCCGCCAGGGCATGGGGTGGCCGAATCCAGTGGCTGGCGCGTTTGCTCACGTGCGCATCCGCATGCCGGACCACGGTTTCGCCCGTTTTTCTCGCCACACGCCGGAAAAAAGCGCGTCGATCCGATGCTGTTTCGCTGCTCGCCATATCAGTTAAAGTATCTCTACATTCGCATGATCATGGGCTGCATCAGCATCCAGGCATGAAAGCCGGTCATGATCAGCGCAAACAACAGCATCGGTATCAGTATGACGCCGGGGTTTCGTTTGCTTCCCTGCAACAGTACCGCGCCACGGGCGCGGATGGTCTGTACGGCGATGATGAAGCCGGCAATCATCAGGGCAGCCTGTAACGCATGCAGCACAGCCGGTGACAACAGCATTTCCAGGTGGCGCTGATGTTTTTCCTCCATGCTCAACGGCAGGGTGCCGATCCCCAACGGATTGGTAAATACAGTAGACACGCCGACGCTCTCCCGGATCAGATGGTTGAGATTGTGCGCCAGATGATAAGCGAAGGCCAGCGGCAGAGCGACGAAGGCCAGGGTGCTGAAACAGCGCCAGTAGGCTATGCCAGCGCCAGACAATTTACAGGTAAGCGCCACCATCGCAGCGTACAGACTGCCAACCGCCGCCAGACAGACCATCATGCCAATAGTGAAGCTGCCCAGCAATTGCGCCGAATCGCCAATGACGCGGGCCAGCCGCAGCATCCAGGTTTCCCAGAATGGCATCATGGTGATGCCATGCAGAGCGGTGAGCGCCAACAGACCCAGCATGAACCAGGCTTCGTCCCGATGCGGCCGAGCGCCTTCGATGGCCTCGATGGCCCGGCGGGTGAGCATGAGCGTGTCGTGCTTGAGCACGTCGTACACGTTGAGCTGCTCCACCATTAGAAAGTGCGAGGCCTCGAGGTTGTTGGCGCTCTTGGCCAGGTTGTCGTTGGGCCCATCGACGATCAGGGCCTTGGCGGCCTCGAAGGTGGACAGGACGTCGACGACGCTCCGGGTCTTGATCGCGGCGAGCTCGAAGTCCTCCAGGACGACCAGGTGGCCCTCCTGCTGGCGGCGCGACAGCGCGCAGCGCAGCGCCTCACGGCGGATCCTCTTGTTCACCTTGATGTCGTAGGAGCGAGGACGGGGGCCAAAGGCCACAC
>QOAV01000068.1 GCA_003972845.1 Gammaproteobacteria bacterium | reverse complement strand
GGTCCATTCTTTCTGGGGTTTCAGTCCAACAAAAATCTCCACATTGGAGACCGGCTCCGGGTCGCCGCCCACTTCGGCGCGCCCCACACGGCTGGAGGCGTACAGCACCTCGGGGAAAGTCATGAGTTGCGCTTCCAGTTTGCGCGCCACGTCCAGCGAGGTTTTCAGGCTGGAAGAAGGCGCCAGAGTGACGCGGATATTGAGTGTGCCTTCTTCCAGTTCCGGCACGAATTCGGTGCCAAGGAAGGGAATCAGCGCCAGCGCGCCTACAAACAGTGCCAGGGCGATAGCGACTACGGCTTTTCTCGCCCTCAGCGCGCGCGTAAGAGAAGCGCGATAGAGCTTTGCCAGCGGTTTGAGCAGCGGGCTTTCCTTTTCCTTGATGCCTTTCGGGAAAACATAGGTGGCCAGCGCCGGTATCACGATCAATGCCACCATCAGCGACGCCAGCATGGCCAGCACAATGGCGATGGCCATGGGCTGAAACAGCTTGCCCTCCACGCCTTCCAGCGCGAACAGCGGGGCAAACACGATAGTAATAATCAGCACCGCGAAAAACACCGGCTGACCCACTTCGCGCGCCGCTTCCTGGATGCGCAGCGCCATGCCATGGTCGCGGGTTGCGTCGATCAAGTCCGGGTCGCCGGGCGCGAGTTCCCTCCGGGCTTCTTCGCGGTGCAGGGCGTCGGGGCTGGTGAGGTGAGAGAATATGTGTTCCATCATCACCACCGAGCCATCCACCATCATGCCAATGGCGATAGCCAGTCCGCCTAGCGACATCAAATTGGCAGATATGCCGTAATGAGCCATGAGTATCAGCGCCAGACCGATGGAAATGGGAATGGACAGCAGCACCAGTATGGTGGCGCGCAGATTCATCAGAAACAGTGCCAGCACGATGACAATGAGCACGAACGCTTCCAGCAGCGCCCTGGCCACGGTGGCCACGGCTTTTTCCACCAGTTCTGACTGGTCGTAGAACGGTTCCAGCACCACGCCGTCGGGCAGCGCCTGCTGAATGGCCGGGAGACGTTGCTTGATGCCGTCGATGGTGGCCTTGGTATTCGAGCCCAGGCGTTTCAGCACAATGCCGACCACCACTTCGCCCAGATGTCTGGGCTCGCCGTTTCCGTCCCGCAGGGTCATGGTTACCGCGCCCTGACGGATTTCGCCGCCGAATGTCACTTCCGCAACATCGGCCACGCGCACCACCACGCCGTCGTGCTCGCGCAGGGGAATATTGGCGATGTCCCGCAGGCCATCCTCGCCGCTGCGCACCCAGCCCACGCCACGTATCACCAGCTGCTCTGCGCCGCGGTCCAGATACCAGCCGCCGGCGTTGCGGTTGTTGGTTTCGATGGCTTCGGCCACGTCATCCGCCGCCAGTTTGTGCGCCAGCAGCCTGTCCGGGTTGAGCTGCACCTGGTACTGGCGCACCTCGCCGCCAAAGGAGAGTACGTCGGTGACGCCATCCACCGGCATCAGCAGCAGTTTCACCACCCAGTCGTTGATGCTGCGGAGGGTAATGGCGTCGAACTTCTCCGGGTCTTCGGCGCGCAGCAGGTACTGGTACACCTGGCCCAGGCCGGAAGTATTGGGCCCCATTTCAGGCGTACCCACACCCTCGGGAATCTGTTCGCGCGCGGTCTGCAATTGTTCGAACACCAGCTGCCGGGCAAAGTAGATGTCGGTGCCTTCCTTGAAAACCACGGTAATGCCGGACAGACCGGTCTTGGAAATGGAGCGAACTTCTTGCACATCCGGCAGGCTGTACATCACCGCCTCCACCGGGTAGGTGATGATCTGTTCCACTTCCTCCGCCGCCAGGCCCTCGGCTTCGGTATTGATGGTGACCTGTACGTTGGTCACGTCAGGAAAGGCGTCCAGATTGAGTTTGGGCAGTATCAGCACGCCGCCCACGATGGTTGCCAACAGTGCCAGCACCACCAGCAGGCGGTTGGCGACAGCTATATCAATGATTTTATTCAGCATGATTCAGGCTTCTTTAATGGTTATGAATATCAAAGCCGGACTTGGCCATTTCCGATTGCAGAAAAAACGCGCCCTTGACCACCACACGGGTTCCCGGCTCCAGGCCGGCAATGCGCGTATAGCCGCCGCTGCTTTGCTGCGCCTCCACTTCCACGGCGCGGAATTCGTTTTCGTGTTGCGCGATGAATACCTGCCAGTCGCCATCGGGGCTGCGCACCACGGCGGTATCAGGCACCGCCAGCGCAGACACCTGCGTGGCGCTTTGCAGGAACACGTCCACGAATTCGCCGGGATGGATCAGGTCATCCGGGTTGGCCACGGTAATGCGCACGGCGATGGTGCGGGTAGTTTCGTCGATGGTGTGATGGATCTGGGTGACTTCGCCGCTGAGCATGCCTTCGGCGGTGTGTACGCGAGCTGTGGCGCCTTTCTTGATGTTTTTCAGCTGTACTGGCGTCAGCCGTGCTTCCACCCACAGAGAGCTTTCGTCGGTGACGGTGAGCAACACATGGCCCGGCTCCACTACCGCGCCCTCGATGAAATCATCCTGCACCACCGTGCCCTCGCGTGTAGCCAGCAGATTGAATTCACCATTGGCCTTGCGCGCGTCGCCCGATTTCAGCAGGGCGTCGATTTCTTTCGCCGTCATGCCAAACGCGCTCACCTTGGCCCACGCCAGTTGGCGCTTGACCTGCGCTTCGGTGTAGCGCCGCGCCGACGCCACTTTCGCGCCCAGTTTCTGCACCCGTTGCCATTCGCGGTCGGCCACAAGCAGCGCACCCTGGGCCTCGGCCATTTCCACGCTGGACAGAGTCACCAGCGCCTGACCGGTTTTCACATGATCGCCCAGCACCACGTGGCGCTTGACTACTTGCGCAGTAACCCGGCTGGTGATGCGCGCGGTCTTGTAGGCGTTGAGTTTTACCTCGCCGGGAGCGCGGATTTCGGCGGCCAGAGTCCGTTCCTTCAGGGCTTCGGTAACGATGCCGGCCATTTTCTGCTGTTCCGCAGAAAGCTGGATGACGCCTTCCTCGTGTTCGCCTTCGTGCCCGTCTTCAGTCCGCGCTTCGCCGTGTTCATGGCCGTGCTCGCCGGCTTCCGGCCAGGTGGCGTTGGCAAATGCCAGCATCAGCAGGGTTAGCGGCAGGGTAATCCAGTTTTTCATGGTGTTTTCCTTTCAATTTTTTTCATGGTCATTTTTACTCTGTCCATCGGCGGGAGACGACCGCATGGATGCAGGAAGTAGAGCAACGCAAGGAGCGGTTGCCGAGGGCCGGGGAGAGGGGTGATAAGGCATCAGGGCGCATGCGCAGATTTCGGCGCCCTCATTGCTCTGCTATTGTTGTGAAATCATCCTTCAACCCCAGCCACTGAAACACCGTCCCGCTGGCCTGCAGCCAGTCGGCCCAGGCTCGCCACAAGCGACCGCGCAGCTCCACGGCGGCGCCCTGGGTTTCCAGCGTCTGCTTCAGTTGAACCAGATAGTCGGTGGTGCTCAGTTCACCCGCCTGCCACAGACGTTTGAGCAGGGAAGTGCGGCGCTGTAGAGAAGTCTGGCCGCGTTTTTGCCAGCTGGTCCAGGTTTTCCGGGTCAGCAGATAGCGCTGGCGCGATACCTCAGCCCGGCTGTGCAGATCCAGCCAGTTGGTCCGGGCCTCCTGCCCGGCCTGCTCCAGCAGGGCATTCGCCTCCTGTACTTCCGCCTTGTAGCGGTTGCGCACGAACAGGGGAACAGACAGAGTCAGTGCGGTGAGCCGGTCGCTGTCCTCGCGTCCGGCGCGCAGACCCACAGTGGGATCCGGTCTGGCCTCACGCTGACGTAGCTCCACTGCCGATCGCGCCGCTTCCACGGCAGCCTGGCTGGCCAGATAGGATGGGTGTGACTTCAGCAACACGTCGAGATTGGCCTGTTGCATCTGAATCCTGTGCGGGCTGTCCGGCAGGCTGGGCCACTGGCTGGTTCCGGCAGCGCCCGCCAGAACCTGCAGCGCGCGGCGCGCATCGCCCAGACGAGCAGAGAATTCGGCCGCTTCCAGCTCGGCCTGCAGGGCCGCCAGACTGGCCAGATCGTATTCCACCTGATCGAGATCGCCTGCTGCCCGTCGCTGGTCTGCAATATGGGCGAATTGCCCCATGAGTCGCACCCGTTCCTGCGCCAGCTGGTTCAACTGGTCCGCAGCGCCATGATCGGCCAAAGCCTTGAGCAGCTCGCTGGCCAGCGCCTGCCGGGAAACAGCCGCCCGGGCGCTGGCGGCCTTCAGTTCGAACCCGGCCTGTTCTGAGCGGGCGCGGCGTTTGCCACTCCAGTCCACGGCCTGGCTGAGGCCGATGCTGCGGGTGTTGACGTCAGTGCGTTCTGCCTCCAGCGCCAGCTCGGGGTTGTGCAGAGGCCGGTCCGCCGCCTGACGACGTGCGACCGACGCTTGCATCGAAGCCTTAAGAGAACGGGCACGGGGGCTGTTTTTCAGCACTTTGGCAATGAAATCGGACAGCTGGCCGAGTTCGGCGCCGGACGATGAAACGGACGCAGCAGCGCCAGCTTGTTCCGCCTGCGCCGTCTGCCACGGAACGCATAGCGACAGACCCCACAGGGCAATGATAAATCTGACGGGTTTTGACATGTTGAATCCTCACGAAATAAATCGCCGCATCACGCCATCAGCGCAATGCAGAAGGGTACAGCGTAGAGAATTCAGGCGTTGGGAGGGGGAATCGGCGGTAACTGGGAACGGCTGCGATAGAGCCTTGTGACGAGCGCGGCGGAAGAATCCGTCGCCGCAGGGAAAGCCAGATAAGGCTGTACGGCAAAACCGACGATATGCGCAAATCCATGACAACAATGATCGCAGGCGTCGCTACTATTCGCGCCAGTATCATCCTGCGGCCAGTCCGACGCGCAAACGGCGAGGCTGCCGGGCCAGTTGCTGGCGTGTGCTTCGGCATGCGCATCCGCTGCCCATGAAACATTCGCGAACAGAGTGGCGAAGATCAGCAATGTGGAAATCAGTTTGCGCACGGCTGGCACTTTGCCACCGGATCGACCGCTTTGCAACAGAAAGGGTTTTACTGGCGGGCATTGGCGCTTTACTTTTGTTTCTCTGGACTTGAATATCCGTTTAATCCTGGCGCAGGGCGGCATGACTCCTTGCCAGCACAGAAAGGCTCGCACCCATGGACAAACTTGACCGCGTCATGACCCTGTATCGCGAGCTGAACAATCGCCGATACCCGGTATCGCGCAAGCAGCTGGAACAAAAACTGGAATGCAAGGGCGTCACTGTCAAACGCGCCATCGGGACATTGCGCGACTACTTTGGCGTACCAGTGATTTATCTGAGAGATCAAAATGGCTACGTCATCGACCGCGCGGCGGGCGAGCACGAAATACCCGGCCTCTGGCTGAACCCGGAAGAAATCCATGCCCTGCTGGTTGCCGACAGCCTGCTGAGTAATCTGGAACCGGGTCTGGTGCGCGCCGAAACCGGTCCCTTCCGTCAGCGCTTGCGCAATTTGATGGCGCGCATCGGCGGGGGAGAACAACATTTCGACCGCATTCGCCTGTTGTCCATGGGCCGTCGCCGCGAGCAGTCCCGCTGGTTCCCGCGCATCGCCCAGGCCGTATTGCAGCGCCAGCGGTTGCGCATCGGCTACCACGCGCGCAGCGACGACAGCGCCAGCCAGCGTGAAGTCTCGCCGCAGCGTCTCACTCATTACCGCGACAACTGGTATCTCGACGCCTGGTGCCACCAGCGCGAAGATCTGCGCACTTTCTCGCTGGATTGCATCGAAACCGCCGAAACGCTGGATCGGCCTGCGCTGGATATGGATAACGAAACCCTCGACCGCCACTACGCCACCGCCTACGGCATCTTCGCGGGTGAGCCGGACAAGGTTGCCGTACTGCACTTCACCGCCCACCGCGCCCGTTGGGTTGCCAACGAAATCTGGCACCCCCAACAAACCGGCTATCAACTCGCCGACGGCTGCTACGAACTGCGCCTGCCCTACCGCCGCCACGAAGAGCTGCTCGGCGACATCCTCAAGTACGGCGCAGATGTGGAAGTGATGGAACCGCCGTCTCTGCGCGAAGCCGTGCGACGCGAACTGGAGAGAATGACAAAAAAACACGAAAAATCGTCCCACCGTATCAGCGATTGATACGCACCCCGGCTATGCTGTTACTCCATGAAAGAAGGAGTAGCAGAAATGAATAGACGTCATTTACTCAAACACATCGCCGCCGGCGCCACCGGCATCGTCGTCGCCAAAGCCGCCGCCTGGCCCAATGACGCCCTCGCCCTGCTGCAAGTCTCCGCCATCGCCGGATTCCAGTATTACGACGGCGAAAACATCTGGAAAAACATCCCGCCCGGCGCGCCCCTCACACTACGCCGCG
>QOAV01000195.1 GCA_003972845.1 Gammaproteobacteria bacterium | reverse complement strand
CGCAGCCGCGCATACACCTGGTCGTGGTCAAAATATTCTAGCGCCAGATCCACGAACAGATTGGCGTGTCTGGTGTCGGAATACATGGCCGGGCGCGACGAGGAAATGCGCGTTTTCTACCGCGACCTGTGGGCCACCGAAGCCAGACACGCCAATCTGTTCGTGGATCTGGCGCTGGAATATTTTGACCACGACCAGGTGTATGCGCGGCTGCAGGAATTGACGCGGGCGGAGGCGGAAATCGTCCAGGCATTGCCCTGGCGGGCGTCGCTGCATTGAGCGCGCACAAGGTCGGCTTTGTCAGCCTCGGTTGTCCCAAGGCGCTGGTGGATTCCGAGCAAATCGTCACCCGCGCCCGGGCGGAAGGCTATGAGGTGGTGGGCGACTATGGCGATGCCGACGTGGTCGTGGTCAATACCTGCGGCTTCATCGACTCGGCGGTGGAAGAATCACTGGACGCCATCGGCGAGGCGCTGAGCGAAAACGGCAAGGTCATCGTTACCGGCTGTCTGGGCGCGCGCCGCGAAGTCATCGAACAGCAATATCCCGACGTGCTCGCCATTACCGGTCCCCATGCTGCGGGTGAAGTGATGGACAAGCTGCGCCAGCATTTGCCGCAGCCCGCCGATGTGTTCACCAGCCTGATTCCGCCGCAGGGTCTGAAGCTGACGCCGCCGCATTATGCCTACCTGAAAATATCCGAAGGCTGCAACCACCGCTGCAGTTTCTGCATTATCCCCTCATTGCGCGGCGATCTGGTCAGTCGGCCCATTGGCGACGTGTTGCAGGAGGCGGAAAATCTGGCGGCGTCGGGCGTAAAAGAGTTGCTGGTGATTTCCCAGGACACCAGCGCTTACGGCGTGGATCTGAAATACCGCAGCGATTTCTGGCGCGGCAGCCCGCTGAAAACCGATATCGTCCATCTGGCCGAAGAACTGGGCAAGCTGGGCGTCTGGGTGCGATTGCATTACGTCTATCCCTACCCGACGGTGGACCGGCTCATCCCGCTCATGGCCGAAGGCAAAATCCTGCCCTATCTGGACGTGCCGCTGCAACACGCCAGCCCGCGCATACTCAAGGCCATGAAACGCCCCGCCAACGCCGAGAACGCCCTGGCGCGCATCCGTCAGTGGCGCGAGATATGTCCGGATATCACCCTGCGCAGCACCTTCGTTGTCGGTTTCCCCGGTGAAACAGAACAGGATTTTCAGCAGCTGCTGGATTTTCTCGAGCAGGCGCAACTGGATCGCGTGGGCTGTTTCATCTATTCACCGGTGGAAGGGGCCGCCGCCAATGCCTTGCCGGATCCTGTGCCGGAAGATCTGGCGCAGGACCGCATGGATCGATTGATGGCCTTGCAGGCCGATATTTCTGCGCGGCGTCTGAGTCAGAAGGTAGGCCAGACCTTGCGCGTTCTGGTGGACGGTGTTGACGGGGACGGGCGCGTTGTGGCGCGCGGTCCCGGCGATGCGCCGGAAATCGATGGCGTGGTCTATGCCGAGGCGGAGCCGGATCAGGCGCGGCCCGGAGACTGGCTGGATTTGCGTATTACCCATGCTGATGCCTATGATTTGTTTGGGGTGCCAAGTAAAAACAAATAGTTGCATGATAAATCTAAAGTAATGTATCATTCTCTGCATGTAACCCCATGGGAGATGGTGAAGATGAACAATTCTTACCGCGAGCAACAAGCCGGATACTGGCGCTCCGCAGGCCGCATGGCGTTGTTTCTGGCCTTGTTTGGCCTGGCCGCTACGGGCATAGTCAGCGCCGGTTTGCCGGTTTATCATTTTCTCAAACCGGTCAAGAGGGAATTGTCCAATTCCTCGGTCAGATTGATATCGGCTTCCCTTGCTGATTATCAACACTTGCTGAAACTGCAATAGGCCGCCGGCTGATTTTCACAGGCGCAGTGGCGGCGTCTGATTTATAAGCCCTTCCTTATATATCCCAAAAGAAAAGTACTCCCCGCCTTGAAACAGGACTAGAATCGTCCCAATTGAAAGGGGACTGTTTTGGTCCCCTATGGCTGTTCAGGAGGTGGCAGAGATGCTCAGAATGAGCAAACTGGCGGATTACGGCGCACTGGTGATGGCTTTTCTGGCCAAAAGTGACCGTATGCTGAATGCCACTGAAATTTCCAGCGAGATCAACGTGGCTTCGCCGACCGTGGCCAAGCTACTGAAATTGCTGACACGAGGCGAATTGCTGGTTTCGCATCGTGGAGTCAACGGTGGTTATAGCCTGGCCCGCGGCGCCGATGATATCAGTGTGGCTGACATCATCGACGTGATTGAGGGGCCCATCGCTTTGACTGAATGCGTATCGCAGCCGGGGAGCTGTGTACAGGAGTCTGACTGTTCTCTGCGCGAGAACTGGCAGGTGATCAACGACGCCATGCGCAAGGCGCTGTCCGAGGTCAGCGTGTCTGATCTGGCCGGCGGGCGTTCGCATAGCGTTAATCTGGATGCCAACGGGTCGCTGGAAAAAGCGACCGGAGGATGTTGCTAATGTCATCTACTGATGTGCTCGACGAAGTCGTCGGCAGTGAATACAAACACGGTTTTGTTACCGATATCGAGTCGGATATTCTGCCGCCGGGGCTGAACGAAGATACCATTCGCTTTATTTCCGCGCAGAAGGAAGAGCCGGAATGGTTGCTGCAATTCCGCCTGGACGCTTACCGCCACTGGCTGACCATGGATCAACCGGACTGGGCCAAGCTGAATATCGACCCCATCGATTATCAGGCCATTTCCTACTGGGCCGCGCCGAAGTCGAAAGACGATGGCCCGAAAAGCCTCGACGAAGTGGATCCGAAGTTGCTGGAGACCTATGAGAAACTGGGCATCCCGCTGGCGGAGCGCGCTGCTCTGGCGGGGGTCGCGGTGGATGCGGTGTTCGACTCGGTTTCCGTAGCGACCACCTTCAAGGACAAGCTGGCGAAAGAAGGCATCATTTTCTGCTCGTTCTCGGAAGCGGTGAAAGATCACCCTGATCTGGTGAAAGAATACCTTGGTTCCGTGGTGCCCACGGGCGACAATTATTTTGCAGCGCTGAATTCGGCGGTGTTTTCCGACGGGTCTTTCGTCTACATCCCCAAAGGCGTGCGTTGTCCCATGGAATTGTCCACCTATTTCCGCATCAACGCCTCCAATACCGGCCAGTTCGAGCGCACGCTCATCGTCGCCGATGAAGGCGCTTATGTATCCTATCTGGAGGGCTGCACCGCGCCCATGCGTGACGAGAACCAGTTGCACGCGGCGGTGGTGGAGCTGGTGGTGCAGAAAGACGCGCAGATCAAATATTCCACGGTGCAGAACTGGTATCCGGGCGACGAGAACGGCGTTGGCGGCATTTACAATTTCGTCACCAAACGCGCTGACTGTCGCGGCGACAATGCCAAAGTGTCCTGGACCCAGGTGGAAACCGGCTCGGCCATTACCTGGAAATATCCCAGCTGCGTGCTGCGCGGCGACAATTCCGTGGGCGAGTTCTACTCGGTGGCGCTGACCAACAACTACCAGCAGGCGGACACCGGCACCAAGATGATTCATCTGGGCAAGAATACGTCCAGCACGATCATTTCCAAGGGCATTTCTGCCGGACACGGCCAGCAGTCCTATCGCGGTCTGGTGAAAGTGGCGGCCAGCGCCGATGGCGCGCGCAACTACAGCCAGTGCGATTCCATGCTGCTGGGCGACCAGTGCGGCGCGCACACATTCCCGTATATCGAGGCGAAGAATCCGACGGCGCAGGTGGAACATGAAGCGTCCACATCGAAGATTTCCGAAGACCAGTTGTTTTACTGTCAGCAGCGCGGTCTTGGCGTGGAAGATGCGGTGTCCATGATCGTCAATGGCTTCGCCAAGGAAGTCATCCGCGAACTGCCCATGGAATTTGCGGTGGAAGCACAGAAATTGCTGGGCGTCAGCCTGGAGAACGCTGTCGGTTGATCCGGCTCGTGATTGAACAACTTTTAGAAGGTATGTGAAGAATGGAAAAGTTACTGGAAATCAAAAATCTGCATGCCGAAGTGGGCGGCAAGGAAATACTCAAGGGTATCGACCTGACAGTGAATTATGGCGAGATACACGCCATCATGGGGCCGAACGGTTCGGGCAAATCCACCCTGTCCAACGTGCTGGCCGGGCGCGAAGGCTATGAGGTCACCGAGGGCGAGGTTATCTACAAGGGCAAGAACCTGCTGGAGCTGGAGCCGGAAGAGCGCGCCCGTGAAGGCATTTTCATGGCGTTTCAGTACCCGGTGGAGATTCCCGGCGTCAACAACAGCTATTTCCTCAAGGCCGCGTTGAACGCCAAGCTCAAGCACGAGGGCAAGCCGGAAATCGACGCCATGGATTTCCTCACTCTGGTGCGCGACCGCATGAAAATCGTCGAGATGGACGACAAGTTCATGAGCCGCGGCGTCAACGAAGGCTTCTCCGGCGGCGAGAAAAAGCGCAACGAGATACTGCAGATGGCGGTGCTGGAGCCAACCCTGGCGATACTGGACGAAACCGATTCCGGTCTCGATATCGACGCCCTGCGCATCGTTGCCGAAGGCGTCAACAAGCTGCGTTCGCCCGAGCGGTCGGTGATCATGGTGACGCACTATCAGCGTTTGCTGGACTACATCGTGCCGGATTTTGTGCATGTGTTGTCCGATGGCCGGATTATCAAGTCCGGCGACAAGAGCCTTGCTCTGGAACTGGAAGAGAAAGGCTACGGCTGGTTGCTGGGCGAAGACGAGGCGGCGTGATGAGCACGATGGAGCATTATCGCCAGATTTTTGCCGACGCCGACATGGTGGGCAAGGATATCGACTGGCTGGCCGCCGGACGCGAAAAGGCGCTGGCCGAATTCGAGCAGAGCGGATTTCCCACCTCGCGCAACGAAGACTGGAAATACACCCGCGTCAACCCGATCGAGAAAAAGGCCTGGAACTGGTCCGGCAAGACCTGCG
The DNA here is from genome assembly GCA_003972845.1 of Gammaproteobacteria bacterium. Classification (GTDB taxonomy): domain Bacteria; phylum Pseudomonadota; class Gammaproteobacteria; order QOAV01; family QOAV01; genus QOAV01. The sequence continues at coordinate 1,435 of QOAV01000195.1, read as the reverse complement.
TCGGGCTGGATCCGGAAGATCTGAACGACTATGTGTTCGAGCGCAAGAACAGTCATGTGCTGGTGTTCGTCAACGGCTGGTTTCAGCCGCAGCTTTCCACGAAGCACGAGTTACCGCAGGGCGTGACGCTGTCGAGCATGGCGGCGCAGATTGCCGACGGCGCAGACGAACTGAAACCGTATCTGGGCAAGATTGCCCAAAACAACAACGGTTTCATGGCGCTGAACACGGCGTTTTCCAATGATGGCGCCTACCTGCATGTGGCGCAAAACGTGACCCTCGACAAACCCGTGCAACTGGTGTTCATCGCCACCCGTCAGAGTGACCCGGTGTTTACCAATACGCGTAATCTGATCGTGCTGGAGCGCGGCGCGCAGGCGCAGGTGGTGGAGACGTACGGCTTCATTAGCGGCGAGCCCGAGAACTTCACCAACGCCATCACCGAGGCGGTGGTGGCCGAGGGCGCGCGGCTGTATCACAACATCGCCCAGCGCGAGAGCGAGCAGGGCTATCATGTCAGCACGGTGGCGGCGACGGTGGCCAAAGACGGCCATTTCGAGCAAAACGCCATCGCCATCGGCGCGCGGCTGATGCGTACAGATATCAATGTGGCGCTCACCGAACCGGGCGCTCACGCGACGTTGAACGGCCTGTATCTGCCGCACAAGCGCCAGCACATGGATTATCACACTTTCATTGACCACGCCGCGCCTCGCTGTACGTCGGAAGAGGTGTATCGCGGCGTGCTGGATGACGCAGGTCGCGGCGTGTTCAATGGCAAGGTGCTGGTGCGCGAGGGCGCGGTGCAGACCAACGCCGACCAGTCCAACAAGAATTTGCTGTTGTCGAAGCAGGCCGAGGTGGACACCAAGCCGCAACTGGAAATCTTCAACGACGATGTGAAATGCAGCCACGGCGCCACCATCGGCCAGCTGAATGATTTGCACATTTTCTACCTGCGTTCGCGCGGGCTGGACGAAGGCCAGGCGCGCAGCATGCTGACCTACGCTTTTGCCAATGAAGTGGTCAACCGCATCAGCCTGGAGCCGCTGCGTGATCGCATGAGCATGGCCATACTCGACCGCATGCCCGGCGGCGAAGAGCTGAAGAAGCTGGTTTGAGGAGAGTCTGAATGGGTCAACTGGACATCAAGATTCCGCAGGTTTCCGACCGGGAAATTCTCGACGCCTACAACCTGGCTCTGGATCAGAAAGCGCCTTATGAGCCGGGCGAGCGCGAGGCGCTGCGGGAAGAAATCAAACGCCTGCTGAAGGAACAGGACGCGGTGCTGGTGGCCCATTACTACACCTCGAACGACTTGCAGCAACTGGCCGAAGAAACCGGCGGCCATGTGTCCGACTCGCTGGACATGGCGAAATTCGGTAACGAGCATGCGGCCAAAACCCTGATCGTCGCCGGCGTGCGCTTCATGGGC
>QOAV01000147.1 GCA_003972845.1 Gammaproteobacteria bacterium | reverse complement strand
CCGCCTCGGTATTCAGGCGTTCGAGCCGGTGTTGATCGAAGGCAAGGCCATCCAGCTTCACCCGCTGGTGTGCGCGCCGTACAACGCTGACTTCGACGGCGACCAGATGGCGGTACACGTGCCGTTGTCTCTGGAAGCGCAGCTGGAAGCGCGTACGCTGATGATGTCCACCAATAACATATTGTCCCCGTCCAACGGCGAGCCCATCATTTCTCCGTCGCAGGACGTGGTGCTGGGTCTGTATTATCTGACCCGCACCCGTGTCAACGCGAAAGGCGAAGGCATGTATTTCGCCGATGTGCAGGAGGCGCAACGCGCCTATGCTGCCGGGCAGGTGGACCTGCAGGCCAGGGTGAAAATCCGGGTGCGTGAATACGTCAAGGATGACAAGGGTGAACTGCATTCCACCTACGAAGTGAAAGAAACTTCTGTCGGCCGGGCGATACTGTCCGAAATTCTGCCGGAGGGCATGCCTTTTTCCGCCATAGACAAGGTCATGAAGAAGCGCGCGATTTCCGAGGCGATCAACCTCTGTTACCGGGAAGTCGGGCTGAAAGAGACGGTTATTTTTGCCGATCAGCTGATGTACACCGGCTATCGCTATTCCACCCGCGCCGGTGTGTCTGTGGGCATTGACGACATGCAGACGCCTGCCGAGAAAGCCGAAATACTGAAGCGCGCCGAAGACGAAGTGGCGCAGATCCAGGCGCAGTTCACCTCTGGTCTGGTGACCGATGGCGAGCGTTACAACAAGGTCGTGGATATCTGGACCCGTACCGCCGAGCAGGTGGCCAAGACCATGATGGATCAGCTGGGAACAGAAGTTGTGAAGGATAAGGATGGCAAGGATGTCAAGCAGGAGTCTTTCAACTCCATTTACATGATGGCCGATTCCGGCGCGCGCGGTTCGCAGGCGCAGATTCGCCAGCTGGCCGGCATGCGCGGTTTGATGGCCAAGCCGGATGGCTCCATCATCGAACAGCCGATCACGGCCAACTTCCGCGAGGGCCTGAATGTATTGCAATACTTCATTTCCACTCACGGTGCGCGCAAGGGTCTGGCTGACACGGCTCTGAAAACCGCCAACTCCGGTTATCTGACCCGGCGGCTGGTGGACGTGTGTCAGGATCTGGTAGTGACCGAAGCCGATTGCGGCACCAGTAACGGCCTGATCAAGAAAATTGTGGTAGACGGCGGCGAAGTCGTTGTACCTCTGGGCGAACGAGTCCTTGGCCGCGTGGTGGTGGAAGACGTCATTAATCCGGATACGGGCAAGGCCATTGTTGCTGCCGGTGAAATTGTAGACGAAGCCGCCGCCGAGGAGCTGGGCGAAATGCGAGTCGACCAGCTCAAGGTGCGTTCTCCCATCACTTGTGAAACACGTTACGGTATTTGCGCCAAGTGTTACGGTCGAGATCTGGGTCGTGGTCATGCCATCAACCCCGGTGAGGCGGTGGGCGTCATCGCCGCGCAAAGTATCGGTGAGCCGGGAACCCAGCTCACCATGCGGACCTTCCACATTGGTGGTGCGGCGACGCAGGCGGCGGCGGTCAGCTCCATCGAGATCAAATCCAGCGGCAAGGTGCAGCTGGTCAACGTCAAGCTGGTGCAGAATGCAGACGGCAAGAACATTGCTGTGTCACGCTCGGGCGAATTGCAAATCATCGATGAACGCGGTTACAGCCGCGAGCGTCACAAGATTCCCTATGGCGCTTTGTTGTCCGTTTCCGACGGCGACAAGGTGGAAGCCGGACAGCTGGTGGCGACCTGGGATCCGCATACCCACCCGATTATTACTGAAGTGGCCGGCAAGGTTGTATTCTCTGATCTGATTGAAGGCAGCACCGTGCACAAGCAGATAGATGACGTTACCGGTCTGGCGACCTATGTGGTGATGGATGTCAAGCAGCGCACCGGTAACGCCAAGGATGTGCGGCCGCTGATCAGCCTGATTGATGATGAAGGCAAGGAGCTGTGCTTCCCTGGCACCGATGTGGTGGCGAAATACCCGCTGCCCGGCGGCGCCATCATCATGGTGGAAGACGGAGCCGCGGTTCAGCAGGGCGACGTGCTGGCGCGTATTCCGCAGGAGTCCTCCAAGACCCGTGATATTACCGGCGGTCTGCCGCGCGTTGCCGAGCTGTTTGAAGCGCGCAAGGCGAAAGAGCATGCAATACTGGCTGAAAAAACCGGTGTTGTCTCTTTTGGCAAGGAGACCAAAGGCAAACAGCGTCTGGTCATTACCGGTGAGGACGGTGTTTCCCATGAGTTCCTGATTACCAAGGGACGCCACATCATCGTGTTTGAAGGTGAGCACGTGGAGCAGGGCGAAATCATTGTAGATGGCGTTCAGGTGGCTGCCGATATACTGCGTCTGCGCGGGGTGGAAGCCATGGCGGATTACATTGTTGAAGAGGTGCAGGATGTGTATCGCCTGCAGGGCGTAAAAATCAACGACAAGCATATTGAGGTCATCGTGCGACAGATGTTGCGCAAAGTGCGCGTCACCGATATGGGTGACGGCCACTTCCTGCCTGATGAGCAGGTCGAACGTTTTGCCGTGCTGGAGGAGAATGAGCGTCTGCTGAAAGCACGCAAGAAACCGGTGCAGTACGAACCGGTGCTGCTGGGCATTACCAAGGCTTCACTGACCACTGAGTCGTTCATTTCTGCAGCGTCTTTCCAGGAAACGACCCGTGTACTGACTGAAGCGGCCATTGCCGGCAAGAGCGACCAGTTGCGCGGACTCAAGGAAAACGTCATCGTCGGCCGCCTGATTCCGGCTGGAACCGGGCTCGCCTATCACAAGGAGCGCAAGCGCAAGCGCAAGGCGGAACTGGACAAGGCAGCTGCGCTGGAAAGCCTTTTGCGTGGCACCGATGATGTTGAAAATGAAAAGACTGCGCCGGAGCAGGATGATTCGCCGGAAGCCGCGGAGGCCTGAAGCAAAAGCCGGTTTTGACCAGGCTTGTGCAGGGCGCGTCATTTGTATGGAAAACATGGGACAACACGCTTGACACTAACGGGGGGTATCCATACAATCCCGCCCCTCTCGAGCCGACGGTGTCGGTTCGAAGAAACAGATACGGAGACAAGGTGAATGCCTACAATTAACCAGCTGGTTCGCAAGCCGCGCAAGAAGCAGATCAAGAAATCGACTGTTCCTGCGCTGGAGGCCAGCCCGCAGAAACGCGGAGTATGTACGCGTGTTTATACCACCACGCCGAAGAAGCCTAACTCGGCTTTGCGCAAGGTGGCTCGCGTTCGATTGACCAATGGTTATGAAGTGACCAGCTATATTGGTGGTGAAGGGCATAATCTTCAGGAGCACTCGGTAGTGCTGATTCGCGGCGGTCGTGTCAAGGACTTGCCGGGTGTACGCTATCATATTGTACGCGGCTCGCTGGATACTTCCGGTGTTTCAACGCGTCGCCAGGGACGCTCCAAGTATGGAGCCAAGCGTCCCAAATCATAGTCTGACCGGTTTCTGACCGGTTTGGCGCCAGCTTCGACAGGCGGGTTCTGTCGGGCGGTTGTTGCAGTAAAAATGATGTCCAGGCGGGCGAGTGACCCCTGCCGGGCGGACTCCTCTCAATGAATTGATGAGTCGAACAGAAAGAATCACAAGGTGGCCACCATGTCTTGGAAAAGATGATGGTGGCTGCTTTTTTGTCTGAATGAAATATACGATTGAGTTTGCGTAATGCCTAGAAGAAGAGAAGTACCGAAGCGCCAGATTCTGCCCGATCCCAAGTTCGGGGATTTGACTCTGGCCAAGTTCATGAACGCGGTCATGGTTGACGGCAAGAAGTCTGTCGCCGAGCGCATCGTTTACGGTGCTCTGGACATGGTTGAGCAGCGCATCAAGCGCGACCCGCTGGAAGTGTTCGGCGAGGCGCTGGATAACGCCAAGCCCGTGGTCGAGGTCAAGTCGCGTCGTGTCGGTGGAGCCACGTATCAGGTGCCGGTTGAGGTGCGTCCTTCCCGCCAGCTGGCTCTGGCCATGCGCTGGGTGGTCGAGTCAGCGCGCAAGCGTGGTGAAAAATCCATGGGCGAACGGCTTGCCGGCGAGTTGCTGGATGCGTCTGAGAGCCGTGGTGGCGCGGTCAAAAAGCGTGAAGATGTGCATCGTATGGCGGAAGCCAACAAAGCCTTCTCGCATTACCGTTTCTAACAGTTAATCAAGTTTCAGGATTCCAGCAAGTGGCCAGAAAGACACCAATCGAACGCTATCGCAACGTCGGGATTATGGCGCATATTGATGCGGGTAAAACCACGACGACCGAGCGCATACTGTATTACACCGGCATTTCCCACAAGATTGGCGAAGTGCATGACGGTGCAGCTACCATGGACTGGATGGAGCAGGAGCAGGAGCGCGGAATCACAATTACTTCCGCTGCCACCACCTGTTTCTGGAAGGGTATGCGTGACGAATATCCGGAGCATCGTATCAATATTATTGATACGCCGGGGCACGTGGATTTCACCATCGAAGTAGAGCGCTCCCTGCGTGTGCTGGATGGCGCCTGCGCGGTATTCTGTGCGGTGGGCGGCGTCGAGCCCCAATCGGAGACTGTATGGCGTCAGGCGGATAAATACCAGGTTCCGCGTATGGCCTTCGTCAACAAGATGGATCGCGCCGGCGCTGATTTTTTGCGCGTTGCCGACCAGATCAAGACTCGTCTGGGCGGCAACCCCGTACCCATTCAGCTGAACATCGGCGCCGAAGAAGATTTCAAAGGTATCGTCGACCTGATTCGCATGAAAGCGGTTTACTGGAAAGACGAGAATCTCGGTTCCGAGTTTTACGAGGAAGAGATCCCGGCCGAGTTGCTGGACAAGGCAACTGAATTGCGTGAGCACATGGTCGAAGTCGCTGCCGAAGCCAACGAAGAATTGATGGACAAATACCTGGAAGAGGGCGATTTGTCCGAGGAAGAAATCAAGGAAGGCTTGCGTATCCGTACCCTGGCCAACGAAGTCACCTGTGTGCTGTGCGGTTCCGCGTTCAAGAACAAGGGCGTACAGGCCATGCTGGATGCCCTGATCTATCTCATGCCGTCGCCAAAAGACGTGCCGCCGATCACGGGTATTCTGGACGACGCGGCCGAGACCGAGGCCGAACGCCCGGCATCCGACGATGCGCCGTTTGCCGCGCTGGCATTCAAGATTGCCACAGACCCGTTCGTCGGCTCGCTGGTGTTTTTCCGTACCTATTCCGGCGTAGTCAAGTCTGGCGACACGGTTTACAACTCGGTGCGTCAGCGGAAAGAGCGTCTTGGCCGTATATTGCAAATGCATGCCAACTCCCGTGAAGAAATCAAGGAAGTGCGTGCTGGCGACATTGCTGCAGCAGTGGGTATCAAGGATATTACTACCGGCGATACTTTGTGTGATCCGAAAGAAGTCATTGTGCTCGAGCGTATGGAGTTCCCGGAGCCGGTTATTTCGCAGGCGGTGGAGCCGAAGACCAAATCCGATCAGGAGAAAATGTCTGTAGCGCTGGGCAAGCTGGCGCAAGAAGATCCTTCTTTCCGCGTCAAGACCGACGAAGAATCCGGCCAGACCATTATCTCCGGCATGGGCGAATTGCACCTCGATATCATCATTGACCGCATGAAGCGTGAGTTTGGCGTGGAGGCAAACGTGGGCAAGCCGCAGGTGGCTTACCGCGAGACCCTGGGCAAGCCGGTCAAAGTCGAACACAAATACGCCAAACAATCCGGTGGCCGCGGCCAATACGGACACGTTTATCTGCGTCTGGAGAAGCAGGAGTCCGGTGAGGACTTTGAATTCCTGGACGAGATCAAGGGTGGCGTGGTGCCGCGTGAATACATTCCGGCGGTACAGAAAGGCGTGGTAGAGGCCATGAGCGCTGGCCCGCTGGCCGGTTACCCGGTGGTGGATGTGAAGGTGGCTCTGTACGACGGTTCCTACCACGACGTGGATTCATCAGAGCATGCGTTCAAGGCGGCTGCCTCAATGGCTTTCAAGAAAGGCTTTTTGCAGGCCGACCCGATTCTGCTGGAGCCGATTATGGCGGTGGAAGTGGTTACGCCGGAAGAGTACATGGGCAACGTGAATGGCGATCTGAGCTCCCGTCGCGGCATGATTCTGTCCATGGATGACGCACCGGCGGGCAAGATCGTCAAGGCGGAAGTGCCCTTGTCCGAAATGTTCGGCTACGCCACATCGCTGCGATCAGCCACTCAGGGGCGCGCCACCTATACGATGTCTTTTGAAAAATATTCGCCAGCGCCAAGCAATGTCGCAGAAACAGTGATCAACAAGCAAAGTTAGGCAAGACAGATTCAGGTTGTCAAAGGAAAAGTTTGAACGAACGAAACCCCATGTAAACGTGGGCACGATAGGTCACGTAGACCACGGCAAGACGACGCTGACAGCGGCGCTGACGAAAGTACTGGCGGAAGAATACGGCGGCGAAGCGAAAGACTTTGCCGACATAGACAACGCGCCGGAAGAACGCGAGCGCGGCATCACCATCTCCACCGCGCACGTGGAATATGAAACCCCGAACCGCCACTACGCGCACGTAGACTGCCCGGGCCACGCCGACTATGTCAAGAACATGATCACCGGCGCCGCGCAGATGGACGGAGCGATCCTGGTGGTATCTGCTGCGGATGGACCGATGCCGCAAACGCGCGAGCACATACTGCTGTCACGTCAGGTGGGCGTACCGTACATCATCGTCTACATGAACAAAGCCGACATGGTGGACGACGAAGAACTGCTGGAACTGGTGGAAATGGAAATTCGCGAACTGCTCGACAGCTACGAATTCCCCGGCGACGACACCCCCATCATAGTCGGTTCTGCGCTGAAAGCGCTGGAAGGCGACACCTCCGACATTGGCAAGCCGTCCATCACCAAACTGGCCGAAGCCCTGGACAGCTACATCCCGGAGCCCGAGCGAGCCGTTGATGGAGACTTCCTCATGCCGGTAGAAGACGTTTTCTCCATCTCCGGACGCGGCACCGTCGCCACCGGACGCATCGAGCGCGGCATCGTCAAGGTTGGCGAAGAAATCGAAATAGTCGGCATCAAAGACACCCAGAAGACCACGGTGACCGGAGTAGAAATGTTCCGCAAGCTGCTGGACCAGGGAGAAGCAGGCGACAACGTCGGTATACTGTTGCGCGGCACCAAGCGGGAAGAAATCGAGCGTGGACAAGTGCTGGCCAAGCCCGGATCCATCACCCCGCACACCAAATTCGAAGCCGAAGTCTATGTGCTGAGTAAAGAAGAAGGCGGCCGACACACCCCGTTCTTCAACGGCTACCGCCCGCAATTCTACTTTCGCACCACGGACGTCACCGGCGCGGTAGACCTGCCGGAAGGCGTGGAGATGGTCATGCCTGGCGACAATGTCAGCTTCACAGCGACGTTGATAGCGCCGATCGCGATGGAAGAAGGGCTGCGCTTTGCGATCCGTGAAGGCGGCCGCACCGTGGGCGCGGGCGTTGTGAGTAAAATTATCGAGTAA
>QOAV01000210.1 GCA_003972845.1 Gammaproteobacteria bacterium | reverse complement strand
GGCCATGCCGGCGTCGATGTGGATCTTGCCGGCCTCGGCGATCCGCTGGCCGCCCTGTTCAACGAGGAGCTGGGCGCAGTGATTCAAACGCGCCGTTCTGACCGCGACATGGTCAAGGCCATTCTCGACCATGCCGGTCTGGGTGAAATCGTCCATATCATTGGTACGCTGAACGACGCCAGGGCCATGCATATTCAGGCCGGTGGTGAGACCTTGCTCGACCGCCCGCTGGCGCAACTGCGCCAGCGCTGGTCGGAAACCACCTTCCGCATGCAGGCGCTGCGCGACAACCCTGAATGCGCTGCCGAAGAATGGGCGCACAACCAGGACATGGGCGATCCCGGCATGGCGCCAAAACTGGCTTTCGACGCCGCAGAGGACGTGGCTGCTCCGTTCATCGCCAGCGGAGCGCGGCCGAAAATGGCCATACTGCGCGAGCAGGGCGTCAACGGCCAGATCGAGATGGCGGCGGCGTTTGACCGCGCCGGATTCGAGGCCGTGGACGTCACCATGAGCGACATCATCGAAGGCCGGCGCAGCCTCAAGGATTTCACCGGACTGGCGGCCTGCGGCGGGTTTTCCTACGGTGATGTGCTGGGCGCCGGTGGCGGCTGGGCCAAATCCATCATGTATAATGCCCGGGCAAGGGATGAATTTGATGCATTTTTTCACCGCGATGACAGTTTTGCGCTGGGTGTCTGCAACGGTTGTCAGATGATGTCACAGTTGCGCGACATGATTCCTGGCGCAGCGCACTGGCCGGCGTTTGTGCGCAATCGCTCGGAACAATTCGAGGCGCGCTATGTGTCGGTGGAAATTCCGCAAAATCCGTCGCTGTTTTTCAGCGGCATGGCCGGGTCGGTGTTGCCGGTGGCGGTGGCCCATGGCGAAGGCCGGGCGCAATGGCTGGCGCAGCAGCAGCCGTCGGCGGCGGAAGGACTGGTGGTGATGCGTTATGTGGATCACCACGGCGCGCCGGTTGAAACTTACCCGCTGAATCCCAATGGTTCGCCGGGCGGTGTGACTGGTCTGACCACGGTAGATGGACGCTTTACCATTATGATGCCGCATCCAGAACGGGTGACGCGCAGCGTCAATCATTCCTGGCGGCCCGATGGCTGGGGTGAGCACGGGCCATGGATGCGGATGTTCAGAAATGCGCGGGCCTGGCTCGGTTGATTTGTCAGGCCGCCGGGCGATGCTGGCAGCGGCCGGGATAGTCGGGCTGGCGCTATCGGCCTGTTCGTCCTCGCCAGCGGAAGACTGCCGGGCGGGGCTGGACAAGGTGGATCAACTGGCGCAAACCGTCTACGGGCGGCTGCTGGAAAAAGTCCCCGAGCGACGACCCGGCGGCTCCGCAGACTGGGCTCTGGCGATGCAGAAAATGCGTGCGGCGCGGCAGGCGGACCGTGACAACAAACATGCCGAATGTGTTGAAAATCTGACACAGGCGCGGATACTGCTGAAGCGCGCAAACGGCAGATATTAGGATAATAAGAGGATCATCATGAATAGAGGCAACGCGGGGCGCGAAGCATTGATACAAATGGCGATCATTTTGCCGGTTGTTGCGGCGCTGGCTTTCTGGCAGCGTGACTTCATCAAGGCAATCTATTTCCATGGTCAGGCGTCGTCACTGGGGCTGGTGCTGAACGCAGTCATCATCGGTTTGTTTGTGGTTGGCATTATCAAGCTGATCATTTCCTTTCTGGTGTATTCCCGGGAAGAGAGAAATATCCAGTTATTCGTCAGGTCCAGGCAGCAGGGCAGCGAAAAACTGGCGCGCAAGATCGATGAGGATTCGCTCATCGGCGAACGTTTCATGCGCATACGGGATTTGCACGAGCGCAATGTGCCCATCAACCACGGCATTATTTCCTCTATCATGATGGCCGAAGCGGGTAAAAATCTGAATTTCCCGCGTTTCGTCAACAACATCCTGATTCTGGCGGGCGTGTTCGGCACCATCATCGCCCTGCTGCTGGCTCTGGCCGGCGCCAGCGATGTGCTGGACTCGGTATCCGGCGAAGGCATGGAACTGGTGTTGCACGGCATGAATACGGCGCTGACCACCACCGCCACGGCCATCGTCGCCTATTTTATCTACACCTATTTTTTCCACAAGCTGCTGTCAGTGCACTCCACCGTGTTCGCGCGGCTGGAAGATGCGGTGCTGACCTATGTGGTGCCCGAATTTGCCTTTGACGCCGACAGCAACAACCGGCAGATTTTCGAGGTGGTGGGGGAACTGGCCAAGGCGGTGCAGACTTTGCGCACAGACACCGATGGTATTGCCATCAGCCTGGAAAAAATGTCCGACTGGAGCGACAAGCAGAACGAGCAGCTCAACAAGCTGGGTTTGCAGCTGGAAAACATGACTGTTTTGCTGGCCAAGGGCTTCCGCATAGACGTCTGAGGCAGGCATCGACATGTCACATATTTTTGGACAATCCATTGATTTCGAGCAATCCGCTGAATCCAGCGGAGCCGAGGATTCCATCTGGCCCACGTTTACTGACATCATGACCGTGGTGCTGATGATTTTCATGTTCTCCATGCTGGTCGTGGTGTTGAAGAACACGGAACTCATCACCGAGCTGGAAAGAACCTTGCGCACGGAGCAGTTGACCAAGGAACAGCTGTCGGAGACGCAGGAATCCGAATCGGCCCTGCGCGCGCGGACCAGTCTGCTGGAGCAGGCCCTGCGCGCCAAGGAAATGAAGATACTGCTGCTGGGCGACAACCAGAAAATGCTCGATCAGAAACTGAAAGACCAGAACGCCCAGTTGCAGAACATGCAGGTTATTATCGGCAACCTGAATACCGAAAAGCAGGAGACAGAAAAGAAGCTGGCTGAAAACGAGCAGACCATTCTGGTGCTGGGGCAACAGAAAAAACAGGTGGAGGAAGAAGCCGCCCAGAAGTTGTCCCAGATGGAAGTCATCATCACCGATCTGCGCGGCAAGCAGCAGGAAACCGAACTGGCGCTGGCCAATCAGCGCTCGGTTTATTCGGCTCTGGAGGAAAAATACAACAAGCTCATCGGCCCGGCGCGAAGCCCCATCGACAAAAAGGTCGTGACCGTGAGGCTGGCGCGCCAGCGCGGCAAGCCGGTGTTTGATCTGCAGGGGGTTGGAGAGACCGAATCCCGCCGGGTTTCCGATCAGGAACTTCACCAGCAGCTCCAGCAGTACAAGGACAAGTACGGCAAGCAACTGTATGTGAAAATCGTTATCCCGAAAGGGGCCAACTTTTCCTACAATGAGGCTTGGGAAATCACCAATGACCTGTTGACCAGATACGACTATTATTACCAGTAACGGCAATGCGGGGTTGCGGCCCCGGACGAGAGAGCGAGTATGGATGGATTGTCCAAAGAAGAACAGATACTGAAAGCGATGAAACACACGCTGTCCGGTGTCGCCAGGGATACGGCGACGCCGGCAGGCATGAAGCACCCCCTGAGCAAAAACACCATGCAGGATATTCGCGCCTGCATGCAGTTGATCGCCGCCCGCGAGGCGGAACTGGCGGAGGCGGCTGGCCGACCCAGCACCGCGCGCCCACACTACACCGACGAGCCGCAGGGCAATGTCGTGGTGCCGTTCGAGGCGCCTGACAAGCCGGACAAGTCGTAGCAGGTTGCCGGGTTAAAACGTGGAAATCGAATTCTTTGGCGCAGCAGGAGAGGTGACCGGCTCCTGTCATATCGTTCGTGTTGGCGGCAAGCGGTTTTTGCTGGACTGCGGACTGATACAGGGCCGGCGCGAGGACATCGAACGCAATCGTCAGCCGTTTCCATTCGATCCCAAATCACTGGATTGCGTAGTGCTCAGTCACGCCCATCTGGATCATTCCGGGCGTTTGCCGTTGCTGGTGAAACAGGGCTTTCGCGGCCCCATCTATTGCCAGAACGCCACGGCCGATTTATGCGAGGTGCTGCTGGAAGACGCGGCGCGGCTGGGTGAGTACGACGCCAAACGCCAGAATCGCCGCTTGGCGAAAAAGAAAAAACCGCAAATAGAGCCGTTGTACCGTGACAAGGATGTACAGAAAGTCCTGAAATTGCTGGTGGGAAACCGTTATCGCACAAAACGCGAAATACTGCCCGGCGTGACTATACAATTCCGCGACGCGGGTCATATCATGGGTTCCACCAGCGTCGAGGTCTGGCTGGAGGAGGACGACAAAAAGCGCAAGGTCGTATTCAGCGGCGATGTGGGCCAGTACGACAGCCCGATACTGAACGATCCGGAAGTGATCAAACAGGCGGATGTGGTGTTGATGGAAAGCACCTATGGCAACCGCCTGCATCGTGACCGCGAGGAAACCGTACAGGAGATCGGTGAGATCATCTCTGAAGCGCGCCACAACAAGGGCAATATACTGATTCCCGCCTTTGCCATCGGCCGCAGTCAGGAGATACTCTACATGCTGGGCAAGCATTATGACGAGTGGGATCTGGACCGCTGGCATGTGTTTCTGGACAGCCCCATGGCCATAGAGGCGAGCAAGATCTACTGGGAATATCCTCATCTCTACGACGAAGAAGCCACGCGTATGCGCCGCGCATTCAATGAAATGCCAAAACTGCGCAACCTGCATCTGTCGCGCACCGCCGATGATTCCAAGTCGATCAATAAACTGCGCAGCGGCGCCATTATCATCGCCGGCAGCGGCATGTGTACCGGTGGCCGCATTGTGCATCACCTGCGCCACAATCTCGGGCGCAGGGAAAACCATGTCATCATTGTCGGCTATCAGGCCGTGGGCACACTGGGCAGGCGTCTGGTTGATGGCGCCGACATGGTGAAGATTTATGGCGAGGAAGTGCGCGTCAACGCCCATATCGATACGGTCGGCGGCCTGTCGGCGCATGGCGACTGGAAAGACCTGGGACGCTGGGTGAGCAACTTCGAGTCGAAGCCGGATGTGTGGCTGGTGCACGGCGAAAAGGAGGCTTCGGCAGCATTCGAAAAAACACTGCGCAAGCAATACCGGATCAACGCCCGGGTCGCGCAGGTTGGCAACACCATCAGTTTGTAGGCTCATGTTTGATCTGATACCGGTGCCACGGGTCGAGACCATCGACCGACAATCCTTCGTAGAGAACTGGAAGAATCCGGGTCGGCCAGTGGTGATCGAGCAACTGACCGCCGCCTGGCCAGCGCGGGAAAAATGGTCAGTGGATTACATGAAGCAGGTCGTGGGCGACCACATTGTTCCCCTGTATGACAGCGATCGCGCCTATGGCAGGAAGCATCAGCATGCCGCCGCCACTGAAATGCGTCTGGACGAGTACATGGATCTGCTGCAGGCAGGTGAAAACAACCTGCGCATGTTTTTCTACAACCTCATGGCCCATGCGCCGGAGCTGACCGGGGATATCTGCTGGCCGGATATCGGGCTGAAGCTGTTCAAAAAACTGCCAGTGCTGTTTGTTGGCGGTGCTGGCGCTAAAGTGCAAATGCATATCGATATTGATCTGGCCGATATACTGCTCAGCCATTTCGGCGGCAAAAAGCGTGTGCTGCTGTTCCCGCCGGAGCAAACCCGGTGGATGTATCGGGTGCCGTTTTCCTTCAGCAGTCTGGCGGATATCGATTACGATAATCCCGATTTCGAGCAGTTTCCGGCGCTGCGGAAGCTGTCCGGTCAGATCACCGAACTGCATCACGGCGACGTGCTTTACATCCCCTCGGGCTGGTGGCATTACATCGTTTACGAAGAGCTGGGTTTTTCCCTGGCCATGCGCGCTTTTCCGATGACCCCGGCGCCGGCTCTGAAAATGCTGAATAATTTGCTGGTGGTGCGCAATACCGATGCGGTCATGCGCAAGCTGCGCGGCGACCAGTGGGTGCTGCGCAACGAAAAACTGGCAGTTACCCGGACGCATGAGCGCCTGGCTATTTCAGAGTAACCTTGACGCTGATCGGCTTGCCCTTTCGTAATACGGCTACATCCACCACGTCCCCCGGTTTCCTGTTCCACATGGCCAGGCGGATGTCGGCGATTTCGCGTATTTTACGGCCATTGATGCGGTCGAAGCGGTCGCCTTTTTTGATGCCGGCCTGCTTGCCTGAACTTTCATCGGAAAACCCCACGGCTGCCACAGACTGGTCTTTTTGTTCAAGAAAGATACCCATCATGCCGGCTTTCGGCAGCTGCTTCTCTGCCGGGAACATGACGTAATCGGATACGCCGGGCTCCAGTTTGATGCCGTCGGAACTCAGGATGGTCACGATTTTGCCCGGGATGCGGCGTTGCAGACGCGCGGGTATGCCGGTGCGGTAGGCCACGTGTCCCGCGCCTGCCAGTATGACCATGGCGGATTCGGGATGCTGGTTGAGATATTCAGCTGCGCGCTCGGCCATGCCTTCATCCCATAGCAGTTGTACATCCATGAAATGTTCGAAGCTGCGCTTGCTCGAGCCCGCGTGCTGGTCGAATATGGGGTGAATGCGCTCTTCATAGCCGGGCACATCGCGGTCCATATGGGCAGGTATATGGGATTTGTCCCTGTCGTTGAGGGCGCCGATACCCACCTCTCCCGCTCGCGTGGTGATATCCCTGTCGATGTTCAGTGCTATGAGCGGAATACGGTGCTCACGCGCATAGCGCAAGATGGGTGCATACAAGCGGTAATCGTATTTCCAGC
>QOAV01000073.1 GCA_003972845.1 Gammaproteobacteria bacterium | reverse complement strand
TTGAAAGATGCGGGCAAGTTTATTTGTCGTCGTTGCAACGCACCTCTGTATCAGTCCGAGGACAAGTTCGATAGCCACTGCGGTTGGCCCAGCTTCGATGACGAAATCCCCGACGCCGTCGATCGTCTAACGGACGCTGACGGCCATCGCACGGAGATTGTCTGCCGCCATTGCGGTGGACACCAGCCTGGTCATGCACCTGTCCCGCGTCTACGGGCTACCCCTGACGCGCAAGGAAAGTGGCCAGCTGATCGGCACCATTTTCAGGCAGGTGGGCCTGGTCATGGGCGCCGTATGGGCGACCCATCTGGTCTCGTCCATACTCAAGGTGAGCACCTTCGGTATCTCCACCCTGGTTACCGCGACCGCCCAGGGCGCTGTCGCCTATTATGCGACTTATATAGTCGGGCAGTCTGCACGGCAATATTTCCAGCGCGGCAAAAGCTGGGGCGCCGGCGGCCCAAAACGGGTAGTGAATGAGCTGCTCGACAGTATCGACAAGGAATCCATCCTGCAGGAAGCGCAGGAAGCCATTCGATCCAGACTGAAAAACTCGAACTGATATCCGCGTTTACTTGCGAGATTTCAGCACGCACACGCCAGGCGGCAAGTGCTACTTTTTTAGTAACAGCCAGAGATCAGGAGTCGAAACTATTTCCAAAAGCATTATTATTGGCCACTCCTTATTTTTATACGGAACGCCCCCAACCGTGAAAATGTTTTTACTGCTTATCGCTCTTTTCCCGACGCTGTTGATCACCAGCGGGGCCACAGCAGCAGCCAGTACGCCGCTGGCGGAAGCGGTGGTCTATGTTGATCATGGCTGCGCCGATGACGACGGTCTGGACCAGTGCCTGCGGATCGACTGGGTCAAGGATCAGACCTTCACCTGGCAGTGGTATCAAGGCGAGAAACAGGACAACAAACCAGTTTCCTCGGTCAGCAAGAAGGACATACTGGAAACCCTGGAAGAGATCTTCGGTAAAGAAAATTTTGACAGAGAAAAACTGGATGCCCGTCTGAAAGACAGCGATGCCATTCATGACTGGTTCAGCAACCTGATGACCGCTGACCAGGCCAAACTGGAAGCCCGGCTTGCGCTCGACCCGGAGCGAGTGGAAATCAGAGCGGAATCACCCTGTAGCGAAAAGTCGGTGTACAGCTGCCCCAGCCGCCGCATCGAATTCATGGCCATTGGCGCTGCGGCGGACTCAGACATGGTCACAGCAGGCCAGCCAACTGCTTCATCAGAAACTCCCGGCGCCAATTCGACTGCTAATGAAGCAGAGCCGGTAAAAAACGACCCGCCAACATCGGACGAACCATCTTCTTCCAGTACGGCGGAGGGATGGTGGCTGCCCGGAACTTTGCTGGCGTTGCTAGCCGCCGGCGTCGGCGTGCTCGGATTTCTGGTAAGAAAACTGTTAAAACGATTCGCCAGCCAGCAATCTCTGCTGAAAGATCTGGCCGGTTACACGCTGGACAGCTTACACAATATCAGTCTGGCTCTGAACGTAGACGAGTCGCAGAATGCAGCAGACACCGCCGCCCACTTCAAGCACGGCAAAAAAGGTGTGGCGACCGACGGCGAACGCCTGGCGCTAGCCTTTTCCGAGATTCTAGCTCCGATCGTCAAAGACGTTGCTACCGCCAGGCTCTATCTGTCACTGCAGGACAAGTTGTTTCATTCCACACAGGATGAACAGGCCAGAGTCGATCTCATCAACCTGACGCGCGAGAACCTGGCGGATTTCCTGCCGGAAGTGAGCGACGCGTCCACTCTGGAAGACATGAAAACAGCTCTGGAAAATCATGAAAAAAAGCAGGCTGAACTCAGAACCGCGTCAGAGCAAGCCTTGCGCACTTCAGTGGATCAACTGGTCAAAGACCAGGAAGACCTGACCCGCCAGACCCAGTTGGCGTTCAACAATCTGCAAAAAACTATCAGTCGGCTGGATTCTGTGGTTAAAGCCAATGCGGAAAAACACTGATTTGAACTGATCCGCGCCATGCCGGAAATACTCGGCCTGCGGAAAACCGGGTTGGAGCATTTGACCGAACGTACGCAGCAGGACCCGGCCGAACGGCATAACACCGTGCAGGAATCCATTTTGCTAATGGAAGAAAAAATGACTGACAGCTTTACCGTGGTGACGGAAAGAGTGGGAACCATCTTCTGCAGCGCCGGCTCGTCGCTCACCATTGCCGATACGGTGAAGGATCTGAAAGCCTGCCGCATCTTCAAAGCAGGCAAGGACGCGCCCACCAGGCTGGCTGCGTCACAAAAAAAATACGGAAGAATTTCTGCGTCTGAGGAGCAACCGCAACAGCAAACCAATATGGCCATGGAAATCAGCCAGCCGGGCTATACCCTCAGCGGTAAAAACCGGCCGGAGAAAAGAACTCACGTGGTTTATTACAAAGATGTGGAGTGGCGGCTGAACGGATAAAAGCCGGAACCAGCGAGGCCAGGCAACCGGTCCCGACCTATTCGCGAGCGCCGGCTCTTTCCAGCAAGTTTACCATGGCCTGATGATTATTCTGCCTGGCAATAGTCAACGCAGTCTGGCCGCTTTTTGTCTTGTATTCCAGATCCGCCCCTTTGGCCAGCAGCTTTCGCGTGATGGCCAGATTGCCGGACTTGACCGCGCTGAGCAGAGGCGTGAAACCGGTAGCCGAAGGTGTGGAGTAATCGGCACCTCGCTCCAGCAACAGATTGAAAACCTGAACGTTTTCCCGATAAGCCGCAATATTGATCGCGGTTACATCTGCCGGATCAGCATCCTTCTCATTGATGTCCACTCCCGCATCAAGTAACAGTTCCACGATGCCGCGGTCGCCAACACGGGCAGCGTTCACCAGAACCGAATTGCCCGTGGGTGTGCGAATTTCAGGGTTGGCTTTGTGGGTAAGCAGCAGACGCACCACATCCTGCTGGCGGTTGTAAACTGCGCGCATCAGAGCGGTCTGCCCCTTGCTGTTTTTCGCATTCACATCGGCGCCGTTCTTGATCATAGTGAAAACAGTATCATATTCACCCATGCCCGCCGCTTCGACGAAACTCTCAACATCAAACCCGGCCGGATGCTGGACTGTTTCCGCTTCCTCATAGTTTTCCGTATCGCAGCCACACAAAGTCAGACCGGCGAGCAGCATCACAACAACCATTAAACTGCGGGAAACCACTCGGGTTTTACCCGAAAGAGAGAATATGAAAGACATGGCGCTTTACTGGCAGATACCTGAAAGGCTGCAAGCTTAATGAAACCGGGTGCAGTCTGTCCAGCACCGGGTGGACGATTCCGGGCTACTCAATTCAGGCAGCTCGCCATCATCCCGTAGGCGCCGATATTGTGAACATCGTTAAAACCCAGGCGCTGCAGATATTGCTGTGCAAACATGCTTCTCGAGCCGCTGCGGCAGTACACCAGTAAAGTATCGTCAGGCTTGAACCGGGAACTGGCGGATGGAATAGTCTGTAGCGGAACATTCAGCGCGCCCGGCAAGGCGCCCTGAGCAAATTCGGCCGGAGTCCGGACATCAATGAGCCTGGCTCCCGACTCGAGCATTTTCTTTACACTTTCGCAGTCATACACCCCGTTAAGCATCTTGAAGATCCACCCTTCCTGACTTTATCTACCTGTTGATGAAAGAAGCCTGTCTTGCCTGATAAACAAAGGCTCCCGAACTTGAAGGCGATTTTATATTAGTTTATTATCTTTTTCTCACATTTATCGGAAAAAACCATGGCGATCGAGTTAACCGCAGAAAATTTCAACGAAACCATTCAGAACAATGACATCGTTATCGTCGATTTCTGGGCACCCTGGTGTGGCCCGTGCAAATCTTTCGCGCCCGTGTTTGAAGCTGAATCGGAAAAGCACGATGACATCGTTTTCGCCAAGATCAATACCGAAGAAGAACAGCAGCTGGCCGCCCAGTTCCAGGTGCGCTCCATTCCGACCCTGATGATTTTCAAAGAACAAATCATTGTGTTTTCTCAGCCCGGTGCGCTGCCTCCTTCCGGTCTCAGCGAGATTGTCGCCAAATCCCGTGAACTGGATATGGACGAAGTACGCAAACAGATTGCCGAACAACAAACTGGCGCCGATTCAGCGCAGGCCTGAAGCCAGCGCCATGTAATATCCGGGCTAGCTACCAGCCTCCGTCTCGGTTTTCTGCACACTGGCCCAGAGGCTTTCTCCGCCGCATTGCGCCGCTATACGCTGCAGAAACGCTTCGTGATCCTGTCGCTCTTTTTCGCTGGCGGTAACCACGGTGAGCTCTTGCGTCAAAGGTAAATCATTGCCGGTTGGGCGCCCGGAAACCGTGGCCTGCCGACCCTCCGTGCACTGGCTGTCGGTTTCGTCGAACAACGAAACCTGACCGCCGGTCATTCTCAGATATACATCCGCCAGTATTTCAGCATCAAGCAGGGCTCCGTGCAACACGCGCTGGGCGTTGTCGACTTCATAGCGTTTGCATAGAGCATCCAGGTTGTTTTTCTGGCCAGGATGCCTGCTTCGCGCCATGACCAGAGTGTCCACGGTGGTGCAATAATCACTGATGCAGCCGTAATCACCTGCCAGTTGCAGCTCATGATCGAGAAAGCCGATATCAAACGGCGCATTGTGGATAATCAATTCACTGCCGCGGATGTAGTCCAGAAACCGCTCCACAATATCGGCAAAAACCGGTTTGTCCTGCAATTGCTCGATGGAAATGCCGTGCACCGCCTGCGCGCCTTCGTCGATAGGTCTTTCCGGGTTGACGAACTCATGGAAATTGACGCCGCTGAGACGTCGATCCAGCAATTCCACACAGCCGATTTCGATAATGCGATGGCCCTGTTTCACCTCCAGACCCGTCGTCTCCGTATCCAATACGACTTGTCTCATGTTTGCTTCCCATTATTACACTGCTCGGCGGCGTCGCTGGCCAGCTGATCTGCACGCTCGTTGCCGGCGTTACCGGCATGACCCTTGACCCACGCCCATTCAATCTGATGGCGGCTGGCGGCGTCGTCCAGCAGCAGCCACAGATCCTTGTTCTTTACCGGCTTTTTGGCGGCCGTTTTCCAGCCGCGCTTTTTCCAGTCCCGCATCCAGCTGGTAATGCCGTTTTTGACATACTGGGAGTCGGTCAGCACACGAACCTGGCACGGCCGCTTGAGAGCTGACAGCGCTTCGATTACCGCCTGCAACTCCATACGGTTGTTTGTCGTCTCTGGCTCGCAGCCGGACAATTCGCGCTCGCTGCCCTTGTACAGCAACACCGCGCCCCAGCCGCCAGGGCCCGGATTACCCTTGCAGGCGCCATCGGTATAAATTTCAACGATGTTCATGTTTTTCCGTCAAACCAGCCTGCGTCACTCTCGCCAATGCAGGCTGTGGCGCAGGCGCCCAAAGCCGCAGTTTTGCCCGGTTTGACAGCGGCGTCATCCCCGGCAGCCGTTTGCGCGCAGTCAGTGTAAACCCCGCGCTGGCGCGCGGCCACCAGCGATTACCCGCGCTTTCCATCCATCGCAGTTTGTCCAGAATGACCGGCGAACGCGTCAGCGGAAGATAGTAAAAAAAACCGCCGCCTTCCAGTTCGAAACCGAGCAACCTCAGCCAGTCTTTCAAACGGTGTATGGAAAGGTAATGAGTCGGGTAAACCGGGGAGCCTGCCCTGCGATACAACCGGTGGCGCAACCCGACGCCCAGTATATTGAACAAATTATAGCCGCTGATAATCAGCTGCCCTTCCGGTTCAATCACCCGCGCGAGCTCGCGCAAATAACGGTGAGGCTCTGCCGTGTACTCGTGTACATGGGAAGAGATCACCATGGGGAACTCGTTATCGAAAAAGGGCAGCTCATATTCGTGGGCAATAATCGCATTGTAGTTTGGTGGTATTTTATCAAGCTTCGAACAGACTGACAGAGCCTCGACAGGGGCCTCGCAGTGAAAAGCAGAAAGCCACAGTAACTGCTCCGATTGCCTGGTTTCGGGCATCTGCTTTCTGATCTGCTCGGCTTCACAGTCCAGGAAAAGTTTGCCCGCTGGCGTATCCGCCCACTGGCCCAATGCGCCATTGGTTACGTTGCGCACGTTCTACTTTCCATGAAAGCTGTTCAACGAGCACGAGACCAGATCATCTTTTCCAAATACAGGAATATTCATACCGCCATTTCCTCTGTGCAAGAAGCGTCTTATTCTCGCATACGGAGCGACATAAGGACCAACAATTGGCCAAATCTACCGTTTTTTTTCGGCAACGCTTTGCGGCTCGGGTCCGATATCTGTATGATTTGTCGATTTTGCCGGGACTCTTCGTCCATTCGCTTGGATTGTCCTTGAAAAAAAAGATTTTTTCTTTATAATGTGGCAGATACAGGGGTTTTATAAAGTATAAATTGCGGGATGGGTTATTTTTTAATCATACCGCATTTGTGCTAGTGAAAGGGGAGGATTCCCGCGCCCGCCGATTTATTGTTATTTTGTAGTAACATAGCAACCTACGCAAAGGGGAACAGGAGCACAGAATGGGTATCAAGTCACTAAAAGGGCTAGGGGTTGGTCTGGCAATCCTGCTGACTGGTTGTGCGACAACAGGCAGTGAACAAAACTCATCGCCGAGCGCCGGGACCCTGAACCCATCACTCCAGGCTGCAACACCGAATACCGTCCGGCCCGCCACTCCGAATACTGAACCCGCTGCGCCGGAACCCATTGTATACCATGACCTCTGGGACAGAATCCGCGGCGGCATGAAGCTGCCGGAATTGACCGGACCCCGGGTAAAATACTACGAACGCTGGTACG